>JAFGSU010000526.1 GCA_016934435.1 Candidatus Zhuqueibacterota bacterium
GGTGGATTTGAGTTTGGCTAATTGGCGGTATTCCAGAATCTGACGCGGCAATTCATGCTGCTTGGCCAATTCTTCCAGCACGGCCACATCGGTTGAAAAGCCGGTCTTGGTCCTGCGTGCAGTCGGCAGTTTCAATGTCTCGAACAATACACTCCCGAGCTGCTTGGGGGAGTTGATATTAAAACGCATGCCGGCTATGGTGGTGATTTTTTTTTCGATCTGCGCCAGTTCCACCTCCAGTTCGCGCGACATGCCGGCCAGGTACCGTTCATCCAATGCGACGCCGTTTTCCTCCATGCGTTTGAGTACATGGATCAGAGGCAGCTCAACCTCTTCATAGAGCTTGTCGAGGTTCAAATCGGTTATTTTTTTAGTCAGGATTTGTGCCAGTCGCCAGGTGAAATCCGCATCTTCACAGGCGTATTCCGCCACCTGTTCCACCGGCACCTGATCCATGGTGCGTTGCGATTTGCCGCTGCTCAATAGCTGCGCGGTGGGGATTTTTTTGAGATTGAGATGCTCGAGGCTGACGGCATCCAGGTTATGCTGGTGTGATGAAGGATTGATCAGATAGCTGGCGACCATGGTATCGCCACCCACGCCATCCATCTCGATGCCGTGTTTCGACATGACGATCATATCGTATTTGGCGTTGTGTCCGTATTTAGCGATGCCGGCATTTGCCAGCAGGGGGCGCAGCGAATTTAGAACCATTTTTGCGTTGAGAACCGTCGATTGGCTGGCCATATCCTGCGGCCCTTTCAGGGGAATGTAATAGGCGGTGCCCGGTTGCCACGAGAATGATAATCCCACCAGTTCAGCGCGCATGGGATCCACGTCCGTGGTTTCGGTGTCAAAGGCAAAGGCATCGACCGATTCCAATTCGCGCATAAATGCCTTGAACTGGTCCTCGGTTTGTAGCAAATGATAATCGGTTTTTATTTCACTGCGGTTGGTGAAACGATCCACCAGGGAAGGTATTTCAACCTCGCGAAAGAAGGCGGCGGCGCGGTCATCCGGAATGGAACGTGCCGCCAGACGCTCGATCTCGGTCTCCAGCGGCACATCGCAATGAATGGTGGCGAGCTTTTGCGACAGCATGGCCAGGTCCGGGTGGTTCGTTAGGGCATTGCGGTACTTTTTTGATGATATGGCATCGACCTGTTCGATGATTTTCTGCAGGGAACCGAATTGTTGCAGCAGGCTTAGCGCGCCCACCGGGCCTATGCCCGGTACGCCGGGGATGTTATCGCTGGCATCGCCGCAGAGCGCCAGATAATCGACGATTTGTTCCGGTTTCACCCCCATTTTTTGCTCAACACCTTTTGCATCGAGCCATTCCACCTGTTCGCCGGCGCGATGCGGCTGATATATCACCGTCGAATCATCCACTAACTGCATCAAGTCCTTGTCGCCTGTCACCAGCACCGTCGTCATCCCTTGCCGGGCCGCCTGTTTTGCCAGGGTGCCCATGATATCATCCGCTTCAAAACCCGGTTTGCGAATGAGGTCGATATCCAGCGCCTTGAACAGTTGTTCCACCCGCGGCAACTGTTCACTCATATCTTCGGGCATTTCTTTGCGTTGCGCTTTATACTCTTCATAAAGCTGATGGCGGAATGTGGGCTCCGGCGAATCAAATACCACGGCAAAGTAATCGGGTTTTTCTTGCTCTAAAAGATTCAATAAAATTCTGCTGACGCCAAAGATCACGCTCACATTCTCGCCGCGCGAATTGACCAGCGGATTTCGCGCAAAGGCGAAATAAGTGCGATAAGCCAGTGCCGCACCGTCTATCAGGAAAAGCCTTTTTTTCTTAGATGATGACATGAACCATCCTCCTTATGATCGCTATTGAGTGACGGAATAAATGTAAGCAAATCCTCATTGGCATGCAACGGTAAATTGTCTGTGATATTTTTATTGGCAAATTGAAAAAAAATCATTAGCTTTACAGGTTTCAACATCTATTCCCAAATTCGGTGTTAATCCCGTGAACTGATGATATGCCACCCACAGGGTTGCCTGATTAACCTGCAGGCACAGGATTGGTTTTATTTTGTATAAAGTTGGGAGAAAATACATGAATCAGAATCCCCCGCAGCAACAAATCAATATCGAACTGGGTGAGAAGGAAGCGGAGGGCATTTATTCAAATCTGGCCCTGATTTCTCATTCCGCGGCTGAATTCGTCTTTGATTTCACCCGCATGGTTCCCGGTGTGCCCAAGGCGCGCGTATACGCACGCATTATCATGACGCCGCAACATGCCAAATCGCTACTGGCGGCTCTCAGGGATAATATCAGTAAATACGAAAATCAATTTGGTGAGATCAAAGTGCATAACGATCCTCTAAAAGGACCGCGAAGTATCGGCTTTAAAACAGAAGAAAAGAAAGATGATAAATCGGGGCAGGAACCGGCTAAAGGCGTATGAAATTACATCGAATATTGATTGCCATTGCTCTGTTCAGTATTTTTGGCAACGGCCTTGCAGAGAGTAAAAAATATTTTACTACCGGCAGTATCGCGTTTGAAATCGGCATCTGGAAACCCAGTAACATCGATCATTACCCGAGCAAACCCTTCACCCATGTCGACGGAGCCGAACCTATGGTGGGCGTAACGCTCACTTCGCCATCGCTGTGGGGATTTGCATTACAATTGAGTGCCCTGCAGTGGAAGCAGGGTAACCTAATCGAACAAACCGCGTTTGAATCCATCCTCATGCGGCATTTTGTGGTGGACATTAAACATCAGCTCATTTCGCAATCGCGCATCTCTCCCTATGTGGCCTATGGCGCTACCCTCATCTGGTCGCGGCAAAACGAGCCCGTCGGGACTCAAAACAGTGCGGCGTTCGAATGGAGCGGTCTGGGAGCCAATATCAGCGCGGGTGTGGATTTCGCCCTGTTCCGGCACTGGGGGGTGGCGGCAGAATATCAATACATCTATGCCGAATTTGATAATAAAATCGGTCTGACTTATAATTACAGCGGACCCAAACTAACCTGTAAATTGCTCCTCACCTTTTAGCGGATCATTGTCGTCGATTATGTTCAACCTTGAAGCAGCGTGTTTTTCAATGAAACAGAATAGCGGCTTGTCGTGCAGATCGCTCGCCATGAGTGAATTTTCTGTAAAAATCGGTCATAAAAAGTTTTTCCATGGTATGGTTTAACAGAAAGAAGTATGTAAATATTATATTGAATTTATTAAGGTTATGCGCTATTTTCATCCCAATCATAATCCTCTTTTGCACCTGCAATTCCAATCAATCTTGGCACATCATGGCGGTGTTTTACAGAATTAGGTATAAAATTTGCGCATATATTTCTGAATATTTTAGTTTTGCTTTTCCCTGATCAGGAGGAATCACCTTGAATGGGCGTATAAGAAAAAGGCTACCACGGGTTTATCATTGGACCTGTGTGGTGATATTCGCCATTATTTTCCCTTTTGCCGCGCAATCACAGTGGAGTATCATGCCGCTGGGCAATTCCATCACCGCCGGCGTCGGCAGTTCAAGCGGGTATGGATACCGCGGTTACCTGTTGAACAAATTACAGGGTACCGGCTGCTCGCTGGTTGGTCCTCACGGCACATCTCCCTATAATGGGTATTTTATTTCCGGCGGCAAGATCGAAGATTTGTATTCCGGGGGCTATGGCAACGGCACGCGCGATATATCTTCAGCGATGAACACCTATCGTCCGGATATGTTACTCATTCATATCGGCACCAACAATATGAATAATGATGCAGCAGGGCCTTACTCGAATAATAACGGCATCAGCCTCGAGAATACCGCCTCGGGTAAGTTGGCGGAATTTCTCCGATATGTTTCTCAATGGTCCAATGGCGCGCGGGGTGATTTTCTCAAGAGAATCGTTGTTTGTAAAATCATTCCCCGGCTGGTGAGTGGGACGCTGGACGCCAAAGTGATCGAGTATAATGCCGAGATTGACCGCATGTTTTTCGAAAGACCGCCCGCCATCGTATTCAGCCGGGTGACCCTGGTAGATATGTATCATTCGATTCTTTTATCCGATCTGAGTGATGGGGTGCATCCCAACGACGGCGGTTACAACAAGATGGCGGAGGAATTTAATCGTATTATTCGCGGTATTCTCGCTGGTGATTCTTCCGCTCCGGCGACCGTTGCCTGGCGGCAGGCGCAGGCGCTCGGCGGCCAATCGGCGCTGCTGCAATGGGAAGCGGTGGGTGATGACGGCTATAACGGCCGCGCCAACCTGTATGAGTTGCGTTACGCGGCTTTCGAACTGACATCGCAAAATTTTACCCAGGGCATTTTAGTGCCGATAGCCAAACCCGCGGCTTCGCGCACGGTAGAGTCCCATACCGTAACCGGGTTGGTACCGGGGCTTACTTATTTTTTCGGTATACGCGCCTATGATGAAATGAACAACCGCGGTGCCATCGCGTTTTCGCCGCCGGTGGATATGGGCGATACCACCATCACCGAATATTGCGACGATTTCGTCGACGCTGCGGCTCCGGATTGGAATTTGAATCCCGCATACAAAGTCGATGTCGGACGGGGCGAACTGGTCAACACCTCCGTGACCAGTGGCTGGAATTATCTGGCTGCCTATAAATCGGCAACCTATAACGCAACCGCGCGCGGCGTGCGTGCCGATATGCGCTGGTCTGAATTGGCGGATAACGCCGGCATCAACTCCAGCGGCATTGCCATGATGCTGGATCGGGCCGATCCCTTCGCCAACGGCTATCTGGTGCGCATCCGAGACCGGATGATTTACCTCAATGAAATTCGCGACGGTTCCGCCGTTAGCCAGGACATTAATCGCTATCCCTTCCCCATCAGCGCGCCCAGTCCCATATCGGGCGACGTCCTGAAAATAAAATATAATCCCAGCAGCACCTATGGCCATCTGTTCAACGTCTATATCAATAATGACTATATCGGGGAGGTGCACGATACAGACAGACTGCAGGGGAATCGCCCGCAGCTGTATTCGGGATTGATGCTGTACGGCGGCATGAATAATGCCATCGACGAGTTCTGTCTGACCGTGCCGCCCCTGGAGCCAGATTCCATGTACGTGGTGGCTGGTGAGGGCAAACACGGGCGGGTTATGCAGCGTCTGGCGGAACCACTGGCCGTCCGCGTCATGGATGCCAATGGCCTGCCTGTGAGTGATATCCAGGTTGCCTTCAGCGTTATCAGTGGCCAGGCATCTTTGAGCACCGATTCGCTAGATGTTATTTTCAACGGCAATATCTGGCAGGAAGCGGAGAACGGCGATTTGCAGGAACCCTACGTAACTGGCAATAACGCTAACGCCTCCGGCAATGAATTCATTTATGTACCCTACTTCAGCGGCAATAACTACAAAGGGTTGGCCATCTATCAGATTTATATCCCTAAAACCGGGCAGTATAAATTCTGGCTCCGTGCTTTTGCGCCAGATGGTTATCAGAACTCCTGTTTTTTCAATATGGGGGGGGCAGATACCGTTCAAGTCACCTTCAGCAACTGGGGCGCCTGGCATTGGGCAGCCTATCCTAAAAGCATTTCGCTGCCGAAAGGGTTTTTGACCCTGACCATCAAAAACCGCGAAGCCGGCACGCAGCTGGATAAATTTTTGCTGACTACCAATACGAATTATGTGCCCCAGGGTAAAGGATTTACAACGCAGCGCTTTTCCAATATTACCGACATAACCGGTTCGGCTTATACCTTTCTCTATTTCTCCGAGCAGGCGGGCGTGGTAAAGGTCGAGGCTTCGGCGCCGGCGGTGCCAAAAGGTTCCATGCAGGTTTTCACTGTATTCGCCGATGCCGCCGATCCGCAGGAGCTGCAGTATGCTTCCGAAACGATATTAACCGGTAAAGCCGGCCAACCCCTGAGCAAAGAATTTGCCGTATCGTTGCAGGACCAGTACGGCAATACCTGCGTCGGCGTGCAGGTGGACTTTACCGTCATGGAAGGGGATGCGACTTTTTCGCAGCAGAACTCGATCCGCGTCTCCTCAAACAGTGAAGGGGTGGCTTCGGCTCGCCTGACGCTCGGCTACAGTCCCAGCCCCAATCGTATCGAGGCATCCCTGCCGGATGTGCCGGAAGTAGCCCCCCTGTCATTCCAGGCTATTGCCGGAGAGGGAATTCCGGTCTCCATTTCCATGATCTCGGGCGACGCCCAGACCGATACGGTTCGGCGCGATCTCGAGATTCCCCTCAGCATTCAGGTCCTGGATGAGAAAGGATTGCCGGTGGTAAAATACCCGGTACCGTTCCAGATCGTCGGCAACAACGGCCGCCTGAACGGTATCGAAAACATGGTTGTCGATTCGACCGACACCTTCGGCAAAGCGGAAGTGGAATGGACCCTGGGCGACACCGCGGGCGTCGATAATAACATTGTGGTTGTTGACGTCAATCTGAACGGCGCGCCGGTTTATTTCCGCGCCTCAGGCCTGCCGGATAGACCCATGCACCTGGCCATCGTCTCCGGAGATAACCAGCAAGGGTATGCCGGGGAACCTATGCCGAAACCGTTGACGGTGAAAATAGGCGATGACTGGGGAAACGGCATAAAAGATCATGATGTCACCTTTACGGTGGTCTCCGGCAACGGCAAATTCAATGGCGCCAGTTCACAGACGGTAACCACCGACGCCGGTGGTCTGGCGAGCGCCGTCTATACAGCCGGAACCAGCGAGGGCACCAATCAGGTCAAGGTCGATCCGATTGACGATCCCCATATCACCTCGAAGGTATTCGCCAGTCTCATGGTATTGCCACCGCGGCCCAACCGTCTGGCCGAAGTAGCCGGAAGCGGACAGGAAGCCATTGTGATGACCTCCCTGGCGAACCCGTTCAAGGTGCGCGTAACCGATCCCTTTGGCAATCTTTCCGCAAATGTGGCCGTTCGCTTTAAGGTGACGGAAGGAGGGGGCAAATTCAGCGGCAAGGATTCAGTGCAGACCCTGACCGATGCTTCCGGCGAAGCCGAAGCGGTGATGCAAGTGGGTCCCATGTCGGGCTATCTGAATCATAAAGCTATTGCCTATACTCCGAACTATACTATCGCACCGGTGGCATTCAGCGCTTCCGCCTTACCCGCCCTGGCCGATAGAATGGAACCGGCCAGCGATCTGTCGTTCTCGGAACAGGCGGAAACCAAAGTCAGTCTTTCCGTTCAGGTCAAGGATGCATACGGGAATCCCAGACCCGGCTACACCGTATCGTTCGATATTTCGCAGGGTAATGGAACCTTTGCAAATGGCGAGACCTCTGCGGAAGTGGTCAGTAACGGAAGCGGCATCGCCACCATAGAATATCAGATGGGCACCAATACGCGCGACATCAATATCATCAGCGCGTCGGCTCCCAAACCTAACAGCGGAGACCTGTTGGACGGCAGTCCTATCGTTTTCAGCGGCCGGGTACTGGCCGGGTCCGCCAGACAGATCGCCAAGATAGAAGGCGAGAACCAGGGCGCCAAAGCCCTCAGCACGCTGGCCACGCCGTTCACCATCGAGGTGCGCGACATATACGGCAATGCCGCCGCCCAGAGTGTGGTTGTGACCTATCGAGTAATCGGCGGTGGCGGGCAGATCGGCAATGAGACCGAAATCGATGTCATCACCAATCCTGCCGGTCAGGCTTCGGCTTATCTGCGCGTGGGTCCCATTGCGGGTATCAATAATAATATTGTCGAGGTTTTAATCAAAGATCATCCGGAAATAACACCGGTGCAGTTCAATGCCAGCACTTATCCGGGCGATCCGGACATCCTCTATTTTGTCAGCGACAGCGTCTGGAGCGACAAAGTGAATACCACCGTGGTTCCGACGGTCAAAGTAACCGATTTGCTCGGCAATGTGATCGAAAATTTTTCCGTATTTTTCAAGGTGATGGCGGGTCAGGGGAGGGTGCGCGGCATTGCTTCCTCATTTTCTTCCGATACAGTGACGGTGACGACGAACAATGTCGGAGAGGCGTTTGCTTACTGGACCTTCGGCGATGCTCCGGACACGAATAAATTATACGCCTATGCCGATTATCAGGACAGTCCGTTACGCAATTCCCCTGCCCTGTTCAAGGCCATAACCTATCCGGATGATCCGCAGAACCTGGCGCGGGTTTCCGCCGCCAGTGATACCGGTGTGGTCAAACAACCGCTGGCCGACCCGTTCCGCGTCAAAGTCATGGACGCCAATGGAAATCCCGTGCCCAATCATGCGGTTGTTTTTCAAGTTGTTTTTCCGGCCATTCCGGAATTGCAGGGTAAATTATTCATCAATACCCTTGCCGATACCGCAGCTACGAAAACGGTTTATACCGACCAGGATGGCATCGCCGCGGTCTATTTTTTGCTGAGCAGAGAGCGCGGACCGAACCACATTCGCGCTACGGCGCAATTTAATAATCAGGCATTGTTTGGTTCCCCGGTTACTTTTTATGTGGAAGGGTTGCCATCCCCTGCCAAGCGGCTGCGTTTAATCGGCAGCCCGCAATTGACGGGCAAAGCCGGAGAAGTCGTTTCTGTGCGAGCCCGGGCTGAGGATGGGGAGGGCAAACCCGTGGGCGGCCATCCCGTTCAGTTCACGGCGCTGGATCAGTACAGTTCCGTCGAAAATCCACTTCTCAAGTGGGTGACCAAAAATACCGCGGTCGGCAGTGGAGAAGCAGAAGCACATTGGCTCTTGGGGCATGTGGTCGGTCAGAATATCAACCGGTTGCAGATAAGCGCCCCCTCACTGGAAGGGTCACCCATCCAGGTGAACGCCAGTGTAACAGCCGGTGCGCCGTTCGCGGATGCCTGCCGGATTACCGCCACCGATTCCGTGCTGGCTGACAATAACAGCGCGGCGCAACTCACGGTAACAGTGGTTGACTCTTTTAACAACCCGGTTGCCGGTCAATCCATTCAGTTCGAATCGCCGGATATTGGTCTGACGTTCAGTCAGCCCACCACCTATACGGATCAAAACGGTGTAACTACCGGCAGTGTGCGTTCCAACAAATCGGGATTAAAGCATATATCGGCTCGCGTCCTCGGGGCCTCTCCCTTTACCATCTGTTGTGCGAACATTCATTTTCTCCCCGGGCCGCCTGTTAAAATGCAGTTGCACGCCGGTAATGCCCAATCCGGCAATCGCGGCACAGCTTTGCGCGATTCCATCGCCGTACTTGTGACCGATGCGCTGCAAAATCCGGTGCCCGATGTGGAGGTCACCTTTACGGTTACCAATGGCAACGGCTATCTACTCCATTCACAGCTGCCGACTTTAACCACAAGAACGGATGCGCAGGGCATTGCCGCTGCTCACTGGGTGCTTGGCGCGCAATCGGGGATGACCAATGTCGTCTATGCAACCAGCAGCCATGCCAACTTAAAATCCGTCCAGATCGTCTTTACGGCTGAATCGTTGAATGCGACCGGCACCAGGGTGGAAAAAGTAGCCGGTGATCCTCAGGAGGGCGTGGTCGGTTCCGAGTTGCCGCAGCCGCTGGTGGTGCGCGTTGTGGATGCGAAAAACGATCCGGTTTTCGGCGCTCTGGTGCTGTTCACACCGCAGGAAGCGGATGGTGAAATCACCAGCGCCAATCCGGTTACAACCGATTATGCCGGCAGGGCCTCGGCGCGCTATAAATTAGGTCGTCGCGCCGGCGATCCGCCGCAGATCATCAGTGCCCGCATTAACGGCACCCAGATTGGCACGAC
>JAFGSU010000527.1 GCA_016934435.1 Candidatus Zhuqueibacterota bacterium
GCACCCCGACTCAGATGCGAAAAAAACAGCGCCAGAGGTATGCCCAGATCGGGATGCAGCAGGCGATAGAGAAATATATTGGGCCGAAAGCGCAATATTTTTTTCAACAGTCGATATAGATGGTCTTTTTTCAACAGACCATCGCCATGACGAATGTAAATACGCTGTTGGCCCTGGAACAGGATCATATCATCGCGATGCAGCGTCATGCCGATTTCTTTTTGCAAAAAAGAGCCGAGCCAGAAATCGTGATTGCCGGCGATGTAATCAATCGGCACACCGGATCGGCACAGACGCGCCAGCTGCGCCAGAACATGAAAATGGCGACGCGGCACAGCATGACGATATTCAAACCAGAAATCGAATAAATCGCCGCATATGAGCAACCTGGAATCATTGAGCGGAAAGGTCTGCAGAAACGACGAGATATATTGTTCCTTCAGACGTTCGTGTTCCGACGTATCCGCGCCCAAATGGGCATCGGCGATAAAATATGTCTTTCTGTCCGGTTGATTCACAGATCGACGCAAAGTTGATTCCGAATGCTGTTATTTAAGATCGACCGACCGTTCTCGGAGCATACTATTTCCCTCTCCGGCCGCGCCTGCCGATTTTACCTCAGAAGACAGCCGGGGCGCGTGCCCGGCAAAAGAATTCAAGTAAATAATTTAAACATATGTGCCCATAAAAGCAAGCGAGAACTTTCCATTGCATATGATAATATTTTGTGATAATTTACATTTTAGGATAAAAGGGTGTCCAATATGCACTGGCGAGCGTTCGCAAAAATAAACCTGGGGTTGTGGGTCCTGTACAAACGGCCGGATGGATTTCACGAAATCGAAACCATTTTTCAACAAATCAGCCTGCACGACACGCTGCGTTTCACACCCCGTTCCAGAGGCATCCTGCTGCACTGCGATCCTCCCGTTCTACCTACGGATGAACGCAATCTCGTTGTTCGTGCCGCTGCCCTGCTGCAGCGGCGGACGAATACAGCGGCGGGGTGCGCCATCCATTTGAACAAGGTTATCCCCAAAGGCGCCGGCCTGGGCGGCGGCAGCAGCGATGGGGCAACAACGCTGAAAGCGTTGAACCAATTATGGGCGCTAAATTTGCCTCAGACCCGGTTGCTCGAGATCGCCGCCGAACTGGGCTCTGATGTTCCGTTTTTCATCCGCGGCGGCAGTGCGATCGGCAGCGGCCGCGGCGAGGTCTTGCAACCGATCACCATTCCGACGGGCTACTGGGGGGTGCTTGTCTATCCAAACCTATCTATTTCTACCAGATGGGTGTATGAAAACGGCAATTTTGACTTGACAAAGACGTTAAAAAACAGTAAATTTTACGGCTTGGCCAACCACATCGATTCATTAGCGGATTGGCAGAGCCATTTGCAGAACGATTTGCAAGTTGTTGTTTTTAATAAATATCCATTTTTGCAATTGATCCTGGAACAGCTGAAACAGATGGGGGCATTTTTTACAGGTATGTCCGGGAGTGGGTCTTCGCTCTTTGGCCTGTTCACGCACCGGCGCCAAGCGTTGCAGGCCATGGAGCAGGTGAATAAAGAGTACACACAATTTCTCTTTCACCCCCTGACTGAAGAGTCCTGATCATTTTAGGTGTGAAATACAGGATACTTTTAAGGGGGAAACCGTTATGATTGGGGCGTCGTCAAGTGGTAAGACACGGGATTTTGGTTCCCGCATGCGGAGGTTCGAATCCTCCCGCCCCAGCCAATTCACGCGAGAAGAAAGAGATGGCGAAAATCAAGGTCCACGGTTTTCGTCATTTTTTATATTTCCCTTTATTTTAAAGAAAGAGGATATATGCCGACGCAACGTGAATTGAAAATATTTTCGGGTCGTGCCAACGAACCACTGGCGCACAAGATTGCCGCCTCGCTGGGCACCAAAGTGGGGCAGGTGACCATCAAAAATTTTGCCGACGGCGAGATCTGGGTAAAATACGAAGAAAACATTCGCGGCACCGATGTGTTTATCATCCAGTCGACCAATGCGCCTGCGGATAATCTTATGGAACTGCTGGTCCTGCTGGATGCGGCGCTGCGCGCTTCGGCGGATCGCATAACCGCCGTAATACCCTATTTTGGCTATGCGCGGCAGGATCGCAAAGATCAGCCGCGAGTAGCTATCAGCGCCAAACTGGTGGCCAATCTGATTGCAAAGGCCGGCGCACATCGCGTCCTGACCATGGATTTGCATACACCCCAGATTCAGGGATTTTTCGACATCCCGTTGGATCATCTGTATGCCGCCAGCGTTTTTATCGAGTACTTTAATGAGCTCAATTTGCCCGAACTGGTTGTGGCTTCACCCGATATCGGCGGCATTCATCTGGCTCGCGCCTATGCCAGGCGGCTGGGAACGGAATTGGTCATGCTGGACAAACGCCGGCTCAAACATAACGTCAGCTCCGTCACCCAATTGATCGGAGAAGTTAAAGGTAAAAATGTTCTTGTTGTGGACGACCTGGTCGATACCGCCGGAACCCTGCTCAATGGCGTGAAGGTGCTGAAAGACAGGGGCGCCGAACATATTTTTGTCGCCTGTGCCCATGCCCTGTTGTCCGGCGATGCGGTAAAAAGGTTGAAGAAATCGCCCATAACCCAGCTGTTCGTCACCGATTCCCTGGTCATTCCTGAAGAAAAATTCTTCAAGAAATTGACGGTTCTCAGTGTATCCGAACTATTGGGAGATGCCATTCGCCGAATTCATGAAGAGCGGTCTATCTCGGATCTGTTTCCGGAAAAAGGGCCGATACTCTGATATTATTGAGGTTGTTCTGTAAAGTGCACAATAATTTGTGGAGAAATAAATGTCCGAAATGTTACTTGAACTGGAAAAACGGGAAAAAACCGGCACCGGCTATGTGAAAAAATTGCGCCGAGAGGGCAAAATACCGGGCGTCTTTTATTTTCACGGCAAAGAGTCGATTCCGGTAACGGTCTTGCGAAAATCCTTACAGGAAATCATGGGCAAAGAATCCTCGCTGATCGATGCAAAATTTGCCAATGGCGATAAAAGAAAATGCATTGTTCGAAACGTTCAATTCGACCCCATCGATCATTCCATTCTGCATGTGGATCTGATGGGCATTCTGATGAGTGAGAAAATCACCGTAACGGTTCCTATCCATATCTCAGGTACGCCCGCCGGCGTGAAAAATGAAGGCGGCATTTTGCAGCAGATGATGCGCGAAATTGAAATTGAATGTCTGCCAAATGACATACCCGAAGTCATCGAACTGGATGTGAGCGAATTGAATATCGGAGATTCATTGCATGCAACTGCGATTCAGGCCGAGAAATTTAAAATTATCGGCGATCTGGATCGCACCATTGCCTCGGTCAGCGCTTTGCGCGTTGCGCAGGAAATCATAGAAGAGGAAGAGGAGGAAGCCGAAGAACCCGAAGTGATCGGTAAAGAAGAGAAAGAAGAAGGCGAAGAAGAAAAATAATCTATCGCATCAATGGCCGGCTCTGTTATGCCCGAAAAACACCTCATTGTTGGACTGGGGAATCCGGGGCGCCGATATCATAAAAATCGGCATAACCTGGGCTTTATGGCCGTTGATGCCCTGGCCCGGCAGTTCGACTGTTCGTTCAAAAAGTCAAAATGTTTCGCCCAGGTTGCTCAAACCGCCATTGCGGGCAAGGCCGTCATTATCGCCAAACCGCAAGCTTACATGAACCGGAGTGGTGAATCGGTTGCCTGTTTGGCGGCCTATTACCACATCGATGTGGAACATATTTTGATCATTGTGGATGATGCGGATTTACCGTTGGGATCCATGCGACTTCGTAAACAGGGAAGCGCGGGAGGTCACAACGGCCTGAAATCCATCATCGCCTGTCTGCATACCCAGGCATTCCCGCGGCTGCGATTAGGCATGGGCCGGCCGGTGCAAAACAGGGACATGGTCGAATATGTTCTTTCTAACCTATCAAAAACAGAGTTGGCTGAGGTAAAAATCCTGTTATCGCGCGCAAACGACGCCGTTGTGAGTATCCTGCAGAGAGGAATAGAGGCCACCATGAACGAATTCAACGCACCGGAGCCTCTGCCGGAATAATACAAAACGTTTGCGGCCCACTCAATCATCAAGCGCACCTATGTATGAAGGAGGAAATATTTTGCGGAAATATGAGACCATTATCGTCATCGATTCTCTGCTGAAAAACGAAGAAATCGAAGGCATCATTAACAAGTATGAACGATTTATATCCGCCAATGGCGGCATTATCGATACCATTGATCGCTGGGGTAAACGCCGGCTGGCTTATGAAATTAAAAAACGACAATACGGCTTTTATGTGCTGATCAGATTTGAAGCGCCGCCGGCGATGATCAAACAGCTGGATCGGGAATACCGTTTGAATGAATTCCTGTTAAGAACCACCATCACAAAGTTGGATAAAAAAGCGCTGGCGGCTATCGCCAAACAGCCTCCGATACCCTCGGCCCCACTTACAGAGACCGAAAACCTGAGTGTTGAAAGTGTGGGCGATGAAGATCTGAATGATGCAGATGCAGATGTAGATGTAGATGCAGATGATGAACAAGTGGACCTGGAGCCTCCGGACGAACCAATAGAGCCGGAACCGGAGAAAAAAGAACAAACCTATACCGATACGGAAGAAATATCCTGAACCGTCTGTTTTACTTTTCTGTTCTTTCGCATGTATGGATAACCATAATATTGATTCAAGCTTTTCGTTCAAAGCTTGAGGAGTGATCGATATGTCCGATTTAAAAATGCCAGATATTAATAATGTGTTAATTGCAGGAAATTTGACCAGTGATCCCATCTTTCGCAAAACCGCGAATGGTACGTCGGTGATCAATTTTTATATTGCCTCTAATCGAAAATACAGAGATAATTCAGGGATTTGGCGGGAAAATATATGTTATGTGGGCGTTGTTGCCTGGCATCGCCTCGCCGAAGCATGTAATGATGTTTTGAAACGCGGCTGTTCCGTACTCATCGATGGAGAGTTGCAGAGCCGAAATTGGCATAACGACGACGGCACCACCCGTAACGTCGTCGAACTGCGCGCCCGTCGCATTCAATTCCTCGACCGCAAGCTGACTCAGGATGTCGAAGAAATCGTCGCCGGTAGTACGGATGAAGCCGACACAGAGGATAAACATCCTGACACGGCCGATAAAGAGGAAAGCCAGACCCCTGAAATTCAAAAAGTAGAGCCGACCGACTTTGATTTCGGTTATCAAGATTTACAACTATAAGCCACAGGCCGTAACTAAGGAGCAAACATGCTGAAAAAAAAGAGAATTTGCCGTTTTTGTGAAGAAAAAATTGACTACATCGACTATAAAGACGAAAAACGTCTGCTGCGCTTCACAACCGAACAGGGCAAAATCATTCCCCGCCGGACATCCGGCAACTGTGCCAAACACCAACGACTTTTGGTACGTGCCATCAAAAAAGCCCGCGAACTCGCGCTGATTCCGTATATATCCGATTTGGCAAAATAGGCAGGAAAACCACCATGAAAATCATTTTAAAACAAGATATCGATTCCCTCGGCACGGCGGGACAGGTCATCGAGGTCAAGAGAGGTTACGCCCGTAATTATCTGATACCACACGGCCTGGCAGTTGAAGCGACTGCGGGCAACATGAAATCCTTTGAACAAGAACAAAAAATGGCTCATGTTCGATCACTGCGCGGAAAGAAAGAGGCCGAAGAACTGGCAGACAAAATAGCAAAGTTGTCCATCACCATTGCCATGCAGGTCGGTGAAGAAGACCGGCTGTTCGGCGCAGTGACCAGCCAGACCATCGCTGATTTGCTCAAAGAAAATGGATGTGAAATAGACCGCAGAAAAATTGTCCTGGATGATCCCATCAAAGCGCTCGGTGTCTATGAAATTCCCATTAAATTGCACACGGAAGTGACCGCAACCGCCAAGCTATGGGTTGTGAGAGAATAGACCACCAGCGAAAAGACGTGGTACTGGAATGGATTTTTTTCAGATATTGCTCCTGGCGCACATCATCGGCGATTTCCCGCTGCAAACAGACGCCATCTACCGCTTAAAACAGAAATCGTACTGGGGCGTCATCCTGCATGTGGCAGTATGTACCATCGTCAATATCATCATGTTGTTCCAATTCCTGACCAGTTATGCAACCTGGATAGCCATCCTCTTCCTCGCCCTTTTTCACTTTGCGCTGGATCGCACCAAAATTCTCCTGACGGTTTTTAAAGCCAAGGATGGGCTGAGGTACTTTTTTATCGATCAGGCCTTCCACATCCTGTCCTTATATATTGCCGCCCTATGGTTACAGCGCATGTATCAAGGGCTCACTCTCCCGTCCTCCAACATCGACCTGATCATTATCTTGAATGCTCTGTTCGCGGCCGCCTTTGCTGTGCCGCCCATTCTCTACTACACGCAAAAAAAAATCAAGAAATGGTATCGCCTGCAAAGTAATTTTGAGTTCCCGGCCGCCTACGAACGCCTGCCCGGCTCCCTGGCACGTTTTCTGGGCACTCTGGGATTGTTGCTGGGAGGCTGGTATGCGCTCTTATTGCTTTTGCCGGTGATTGTCCCCTATATTGCGCCACAAAACCGATCGCGCGGGCGGGTTTATCGAAACAGTGAATCCGTCATCAATGTGCTTGGATGTTTGGTCGGCGCTTTATATGTCCATCTTGTCTAAATCATTCCAGTTCCCCGGCCAGGGTTAATAAACGAACGGCGGCAACCAGCGCCGCCGTCTGGCTGCGCAGACGTCGAATGCCTAAAAACAGTGTTCGAGCGCCGCTCTCCTTTGCCAGACTTATCTCCTCCTCATCAAAGCCCCCTTCCGGTCCAACCAGCAGCAGCGCTTGTTCCGAGTTGCAAATCAGGGGGTGCAGTTCAGCCTGCGGCTGTTCCGCCTGGTCGTGCGCAATAAAGATGGATTTTCCACGCCATGTCTCCAGTACCTGCGCCAGCGTTCGGACAGCACGGATATCGGGACAGCGACTGCGGCCGCATTGTTTCATGGCAGCGAGCGCCTTTTCGCGCCAGCGCCGCAGACGCTCATCCGAGCGCACGATGCTGCGCAAAGTCGTTATGGGCTGAAAAGTGGCGATGCCGAGTTCGGTCCCCCTCTCAACCACCTCGTCCATGTGCCCGCCTTTCAACAAGGCCGGGGCCAGCGTCAATCGCAAACGCGGTTCTGAAAAATTTACTATCCTTTCGGCAATGCGTACCGATAAAGCCGCCTGGCTGATATCGGTTATAACACCCCGGTATAAATGTCCGCAGCCATCAACCGCGGCGAGTTCATCTCCCACCCTTTTACGAAGCACCAGCACCGCATGCCGAAACTCCCCGGCGCGGAGTACGAATGTTTCATCCGTCACCGCGTCCGGTTCCACATAAAAATGTTCCAGATGCGCCATGTTAAAACCACGCCTTCAAGTCGATAATGTACTGTCCGCGCCCGTGCATATCCCAGGCCCGTTCCAGGCGCAGTAATTCTATATACGGCAAATGCAGGTGCAGCCCCAGGCCGTATCCGGTGTAAAACGGCACCCGGCGTATATCCTGATCTCGATACCAGATCGCACCCGTATCCAAAAAAAAGCCGGCGCTGATGCCCACCGGCAAGTTTTGACCGTAAGAACCGGACAGAGCAGCCGATTCATCGACATCGAGATATTTGATCGGTATTATCGGCAACCGACACTCCAGACCCGCAATCAGGCGGTTTTCACCCTCATAGAGGTCGTAAAAATGTCCGCGAACGCGGGTTTCCTGTCCGAGCAAAAGGTGTTCGTATACCGGCAGGTTGCCGGCGGCGATCTCGAAACACGTACGACCTGCAAGAGAAACAGACGTCGTAAGAGGTTGATACCGGCGCACATCCCATTTTAAGCGGCCGAAATGAACCGGGCCGCCGTCCTGTACCATCAGAGCGGAAAGCAGCAGGTACCAGCCCTGCTTGGCATAAGCGTTGTAATCGCGTCGATCATATACAACCTGCATTCCGATCTGCGGTAAATGATCGAACCGTTCGCCCGACAGGCTCAATTGCCGTTGGTTCGGCAGTTCGACGCGCTGATAGCCCGCCATAACATAAAATGTGGTATGATATCCCTTCCGCAACCCCAGGGTAATCTGCATGCCGTTGCGGATGACGTCAAATTCGGGATAATCGACGCTGATATTGGGCATACGACTGGAATAGATGGTGCCATCGAACGATATGCCTCTGGTCGCGAACATCCAGGGATCATGATATCGAATGCGCGCATCCCGATTAAAGCCAAACCACACGGATCCGGTGGCGGTAACATTGCGGCCCCAGACGTTCTCCCAGGTCAGCGCTCCGCCATAAGAGAGTTTATCCCAATCCTTGTTGTTAACGAACAGAATCGGAACAGGGAAAATATACCATCTCTCCGTAACGATGACGCACACCACCAGGCCGGTTTCTCCCTTTAACGGCTGAAGAATAACCTGATGAAACAGGCGCAGGTTGAGAATGCGCTGGCGGTCTCTTTCGGCTACCTGCACGTCAAAATAATCGCCTTCGCGCAGCTGCATTTCGCGTCGAATGATAGCTTCTTTGGTACGCTCGTTGCCTACGATCAGGATGCTCTCGATAAGGAGCGAGTCAGCGTTCAGAGTCCGCGTTTCCCGATCCTGTGCCGCAGCCGAAGACCATAAGGCCAGCAGAATAAGCAGGGCATAAAACAGCCGTTGCAACAGGTTGAAGCAGGACGCCGTTATATTTCTCCAGCACCGGTCCATGTTACAGCAAACGCAAAATGATTAAGGTGATATCATCCGCCTGTTGGTCCTTGCCGCTGAACTGGATGGATTCTGCATAGATGGCATCGAGCAGCTGTTGTGCCGAGACATCCTGGTGCCGTTCGATCACATCAAAAAGCCTTTGTTCTCCGAATTCATTGCCCTGCTCATCGATGCCTTCGGTGATGCCGTCTGTATAAAAAACAATACAATCGCCGTTTTGCAAAGACAGCGCCGATTCATGGTAGAGGATAGCTTGCTCAACGCCGATGATGGGTCCGCCCCCATACAGCAGTTGCGGTGCCTGGTTTTTACGTTTTAAAACGGGATAATTATGGCCGGCGTTGCAGTAATGGATGCGGCGCCGAGGCTCGTCGAAAATGGCGTAGAAGAAAGTAGCATATTTTTCCGCCGATGTGGTACGAACCAATTGCCGGTTGACCTCCGCAACCACATCATGGGCGTTGGAATAGCGAAAGGCGGCGGCGCGCACCGAAGCCTGCAGATTGGCCATCAGCAGGGAGCCCGGGATACCTTTCCCGGATATATCGGCGATGGCGATGCCGATGCGCCCATCCTGTAAATGTAGAAAATCGTAATAATCGCCGCCGACTTCGATGGATGGCATGTTCAAAGCCGCAAATTCGAAACTGGCACCGCCGGGATTTTGCAGCGGCAGCAGTTTTCGCTGAATCTCGCGCGCCAGAGATAGTTCCTCATCCAGTCGACGTTGCGCACGCACCAATCCGTACAGATGAACATTCTCCAGAGCCATGGTGATCTGTGAAGAAAAGGCCTCGAGCAGTTTCAGGTCTCTGGAAGTATACGATTTACCATTTCGTTTGGGACCGACGCATAAACAGCCGTATAGCTTTTCGTGATGAATAAATGGCACAACAATATGGCAGCTGTAACGCTCCAGCAGTTGCAATTCTTGCTCATCGGATATTAAAAAGCGGATTTTATCTCGGCGCAGCGGTTGATTGGTTTTGAGCAATAACCTTGCCAGGGCGCCGTCCGCGGTAAAAGCTTCCTGCATATCCGGCAATCCGGCATTACGGCCGATGTAAAACCTTCCGCTTTCATCCTGCAGCAGCAGATGAACGGGATCGGCATCCAGATTCTGCATCAGTGGAGCGAGGATTCGTTCGCTCAAATTTACAGTATCGGGATTGGCAATGAGATCACGGGTGATAGTGTACATGGCCTCCTGATAATCTGCCGGCTGTGACGGTAACAGACGATTGAACAGCGACTCGATGAATTGACTCAGAGGCTGAAAAAAATACAGACCGATGATGATAATAAAGATTTCCACGACCGGCAAATCAAGATCGGCGAACAGGTCACGGATAGGTCGGCTTTCGGCGTACAAAAAGCAGAATAAGGCGACGATGACACTGGCGGAAAGCGAAAATATCAGCCCCTGTCGAATCACCCAGCGGACGCTGAGAAATTGAAATCGAACAATAGCCCAGACAATGGCAAACAATCCCAGATAAACGGCTATGATGACCGGCCAGCTATTGAATGGTCTGAGCAGTGCGGGGTAAAACAGATTGGGCAGCAACTTTGCGCCCGCCAGCAATATTAGCGCCACGACCAGTCCATAGATAAAGACGCCCGTCTGGCGTCGCCCGGGAGTTCCGGCCAATTTTTTCTGACTCACCAGCAGAAATAAAACGGAGAGGAGAGCATAAATGAGATTAAGCAGCGCGAAGAGCTGTCCATGTGTCTGGTAGAAATAGCTGAGCGCAGTCCATACAAATCTGGAAATCAAAAACAGGGGCATAAGCAGCACTTTCCAGGATCCTTGCGGCGGAGAAAAATCGAATAAAGCCAGTAGCGACGAACCGGATGGAAAGAGTAAAAGCAGGCCGCTGCGCAAGACATAGGGCAGTAGTAATACTATCAGGATCAGGGTATGGTGGCGAAGTTTTTTTTCGCGAGGAAAAATAAGGGAAAAATAAAATAAAAGCGGAAAAAACAGTTCCCAGATGAATATGAGTTGCCCCCAGAAAGAAAAACGCCAGTCCTTCTGCGCCGACAGTGGTAACAGGGCGTCGATGGCGGCCATGATGGTTGCAAAAGCCACCAGAAGCAATAGCACGCCGGTGGTGCGATTGAGGCGCAATTTAGGGCTGTCGCGATAGACGATGATGCCCAGAAAGAAAAAGACAACACTGGCCGAAAAAAATAATATGGACTGGATGACATGGCTTTGCATGTTCTCAGGTCTTTTTGGTTTTATATTTAACCAGGACAGCGGTTGTGCCGTCTTTATGAAATTTGAAATAGACTTTATCCATCAACGTACGCACAATAAAAATACCGCGACCGCTATCTTTTAACAGGTTTTCCGGTTTCAAGGGATCAGCCACTTTATCGGGATTAAAGCCGCCGCCATAATCCCGAACGTGAATACAGATACGGTCGCTATAAAGATAAAACGTTACGGTTACCTTTTTTTTCGGGTCGCCTTTGTTACCATGATAAATGGCGTTGGCGATCATTTCGGTCACCGCGATGGCCATACTATCGCGATCCTCATCGCTGAATCCGGCCGAACGCGACAGCTTTTCCGCTTTTTCCTCAACAACCTGGATTTGATCGGGCACGCTGGGAATGCTGATTTGAATCTTTCCTATTCTTCTTTCCGGCACAAACACTCTCTCATGTTAAAAATACAAGGTTACTGCTCTTTTCTATCACCGATCTACATTAAAATAGTAAATCCACTCTGATATCAAATGTATTGATATAATACGTCTTTTGCTGAAAAGGCAAAACTTTTCGGCGCACCGCGTCCAGCGTCATGCGAATTTTTTTCGATGGAAAATATGTAATCGCGATCATGGGACCATGGCTGGAGAAGGACTGATACTTTCTTCTTCGCAGGGTTCCGGACTCATTCTCATGCCGCCATTCATCGCGACTATAAAAAGTATAACCGGGTGACCATTGCAGCACTGCGCTGCTGGCATACGACAATCGCACCTGCAACCAGTGACTGGTACGTGTGGTCAGCAGCCTCTCTTTCCACGCATCCCAGAACAGCTCGCCGTTTTCTTCCAGCTGCAGTCGATAATCGATGAGAGCGGATGTGCGCGGACTGAAGCTTATGCGCATGGAATCGTCATAAGCGAATTTTCGAAACACAAAGCTTTTTGTCCGCACATCCATCTCTTCGAAATCGTAATCCACATAATTCGCCAACACCTCGAAGGATTGAACCCATTTAAACGAACGATGGGGGGCAAAAGTTACAATGGGGCGCAAGCGGATGATACGATTCCAGTTGTTATCGGCGCTTCGTTCCCCGTAGATATAGACCATATGATAAAAGTTCACACTGGCGTGTATCTCGCAGCGCAAGGACGGACGCAACGTATGTGCCCAGACCAGTTTCGAATTAATGCGCAGCTCATCGCGATCATCGAAATTATTGGTATCCGGCGTGTCGTATTGAAAGCGGCTGATGGAAGTATAATAAAAAAGGGAATCTCTGCGTCCCAGAGGCAGGGCGCTTTCGACGCCGAGGAAGAGACGGTTGCTTTCATTGTCGGGTGTAATAAAAGCGGTACGACTTGAAAACGGCAGGTGGCTGTCGCTGCGGGCGATATCATATTTTTGCGTCTGTGAAAAATAGGAAAGCGTTAACCGCCCGTAGTATCGCTGCGGGTGCCAATACAATATCAGGCTGTGATCGCCTATTTCATCATGGCGTTTGCGCCGTCTTTGTGAAGCGCCGCTGCTGTATGATACCAGTTCCACATTTCGCAGCATGTATGCATTTTGCAGCCGCAGATTGAGAGTGGGCGTAATGCCGTAAATGAGCGCATTTTCAACTCCTTTGGCGCCCTCGCGCAAGCTTTCGATATCGCCCCATTCGCTGGTGTAATTATCGCGACGCCGGTCGTTAAAGAAGAA
>JAFGSU010000528.1 GCA_016934435.1 Candidatus Zhuqueibacterota bacterium
AAGCCATAGAGAGCTATTCCTCATTCTCAAACTTTGAGAGCTCGATGGGTTCAGATACCTTGCCTTTTTTCAAATTGGCGACGGACTTTTCAATCATCTTGAGTGTATTTTCTGAAAGGTGATCTGCCTCGATTAATACTTGTGGTGATAGTTCAATTTTACCATCGCTTAATTCTCTGACTTTGTAATGATCATATTTTGCGCCTCTGATGGTTAAACGCTTTTTATTGTCAAGTTTAGCATCATATTCTTTTATCACTTTCATGATTCACCTCAAATTCTTAAAAAGTGGGATTTCCCACAATATATATCAAAATACCTGTAAAGTCAACTTATTTATGACCTTTTAAGGAGCCATAACATATTACTTAATAGCTTCCCACCTTGCGGAATATGATTGCCATTGAAGCCGGCTCAAGTGACCAGTAATGAATGTATTATCCCGATATCGCAAGCGATCATATCACGCAACTGTTCCAGGCGGGATATGATAGAAATGAAAATAGGCTTAAATCCATTAGATGAATACGATTAAAGCCTATTCATTCTCCTCATATCCCGCTTGAACGCAGCGAGCGGGATATCATGCTGTCGAAAAGGAGTTTAACTCCCTAAACAAACATGTATTTGAATTGTTTATTGGTGAAACCTGTCCCGGAAAAGATTTATTAGTTGCAATAGTTCTGCAATATCGCTAATCATTAGTGTCTGGTCGAAAGACCGGATAACCCGCTATAATGCCATTAAAATCAATTTATTATGTTGGTCGAAAAACAGAATCGACTTGAATCAAATATTAGGAAATCATTGTTGTTTATTATCAAGTTAAATTTGGTGGTGTCCGGTTACCGGACACCAGTGATCGCTAATATTAACTAAAATGTCGTTTAAATTGGCTTTTATATATGGCGAAAAAGTTACTTGACCAGGTGCGGGATACGTTGCGTCTCAAACATTATAGTTAAAAAACAGAAAAAGCCTATATCTATTGGATACGCCGTTTTATCCTTTTCCATCATAAACGGCACCCATTGGAAATGGGAGAACAGGAAATCTCTCAATTTCTAACTTTCCTTGCAACGCGTGAAAATGTTGCTGCGTCAACTCAAAATCAGGCGATAAACTCGATCGTTTTTCTTTACAAACAAGTGCTCAATTCACAAGTAGGTCTGTTTCAAAATGTCGTATGGGCTAAAAAACCTAAACGCCTTCCCGTGGTTCTGGCTGAGGACGAAGTACAAACCGTGCTTGGACATATCTCAGGTGTACTTCTTTTGGTCACCTCGCTGTTGTATGGATCGGGTTTACGGCTCAGCGAAGCGCTGCGATTGCGTGTGCAGGATCTCGATTTTACAACTCGGCAAATTTATATTCGCGATCATACCTGTCCAAAACAGGTTTTAGCAATAGGATGAGTCAACTCATAAATAGAAATTTAGGCCAAACGGCAAAACAGCGAACCTGATCTGCAATTCATGAAAACCTCTGTTGTTTTTACATCAGATAGGTTGTGTGATGCCCCCGCTTGGGACACCAGTGATTCGCGATGCCAAAGGACAAAAAGATCGCTTATCTGTTATGCCCAAGAAATTGGTAAATACTCTGCAAGCTCATCTCATAAAAGTTAAAAACCTGCATGAGCAGGATCTCTCTGCCGGATTTGGACAAGTTAATTTGCCCTTTGCTCTTGAAAGAAAATATCCTGATCTGGATACGACGATGATCTATACCCACGTCATGCAGCAGGGCAACCTGGGTGTCAAAAGCCCTTTGGACCGCTGATCCCCGTGTCTATCGAATGGAATTTTGCTCTTTCCGGTGCCCAACCGTGTCCAGGTAAAGAGAACCGATGGATAGATTTCTTATAGCATATTTATATATAATTTTTTTAACAATACAAGTCAAGATATAAATCATAAATCGTCACAGCGGGGTCGGGAGCGGGATCGATTCACTCCCGCTAGTGCGGCTGCTCCACATCAACCGCCTGTCCACGTTGCCCCAGTTTTTTCAGCATCGCCGCACTGCAATCGAACAAAGCCTTTCAGCTTGTGCTGTCTTGCCCCGACAGCGCGCAAAACACGGTACAAAACGACCCAACCCGCGCGAGCCGCCCCATAAAATCCAGCGGAGCGCGACCCCGCAGGACGCCGCTCTTGCGGCCGAGGAGGCGTGCGAAGCCGCCGCAGGATCACCCCCACCCCAATCTCCTTCCATAAACCGACCATTTCAATTCCCCGTTCTGTTCTGCATGATTCCGTTTTAATGCCCTCTGCGGTCGAGATTGGGGTGGGGGTAGCCGGAGGCGAACCCAATCAACACCACCCAGAAAAAAGTAAATAAAATTCCTCTTCCACCCCCTCGGAACGCCTGACCCACCCCGGCAGGATGCCCTTTACGGTACCATTTGCCCAACCCGACGGTGGCTGCCCCTATTTTCTTGCCAGCCCAACAGCAGTTAAACCACAGACAGAAAAACACGCACAAACGCATGCACACCAGAACAAAAAAAAGCCGCTTTGGAAATTTTACTTTCCAAAGCGGCCAAACTCAAAACGAGCAGAAATCGCGATTAGAGCAGGGAAAAAGCTACAGTCAGACCTGCCATGACGATCGCGACCATGGTCATCAATTTGATGAGGATGTTGAGGCTGGGGCCGGAGGTATCCTTGAAGGGATCGCCGACGGTATCGCCGGTCACAGCGGCCTTGTGCGCATCCGATCCCTTGCCGCCCAGGTTGCCTTCTTCGATATACTTTTTGGCATTGTCCCAGGCACCGCCGGAATTGGCCATAAAAATAGCGAGCACAAACCCGGATGCCAATCCACCGACCAGCAATCCCATGACGCCGGGCACACCGAAAACAAGTCCGGTAGCGACCGGTGCGGCGATGGCCAACAGCGAGGGCACCATCATCTCGCGCTGGGCGCCTTTGGTCGAGATGGCGACACAACGGGCATAATCGGGTTCGGTTTTGCCTTCGAGGATTCCTTTGATTTCGCGGAACTGACGTCGAACTTCATCGACCATGTGGCCGGCGGCGCGGCCGACAGCGTTCATGGTCAGTCCGCAAAAGAGAAAGGCCATCATGGAACCGATGAAAACGCCCATGAGCACCTTGGGGTTCATCAGGGTGACGTTATAGTACTCCATAAAATCGACCAAAGATGCCGTTTTCACGTCCACGCTGCGATGGGCCGTAATCGCCAGCTCAGTGACACCAATTCGATCCAGACCGATGCGCAGCTCTTCGACATACGAAGCCAACAGAGCCAGGGCGGTCAGAGCAGCGGAACCGATGGCAAAGCCCTTGCCGGTAGCGGCAGTTGTGTTGCCGAGCGAGTCGAGGGCGTCGGTGCGTTTGCGCACCTCTGCGCCGAGTCCGCTCATCTCGGCGTTGCCGCCGGCGTTATCGGCGATCGGGCCATAGGCGTCGGTGGCCAAAGTGATACCAAGGGTCGAGAGCATCCCTACCGCAGCGATGCCGATTCCGTACAACCCGATTCCCATATTCTGGTTGATGTTGGCGATATCGAATCCGGTTGCGGAGAGAAAAGCGAGGATGGTGCCGGTGACGACGGCCATGACCGGAATGGCGGTTGAGACCATGCCCACACCCAGCCCGGATATAATGACAGTAGCCGCTCCGGTCTTGGCGTTTTCGGCGATCCGTTTGGTGGGATTGTAGGAACTCGACGTATAATACTCGGTCGATTTGCCGATGATGATTCCGGTGAGCAATCCGATGACGATGGCGAACCAGATACCCCAGGGATTGGGCAAACCGAGCAGATGAATGATGCCTGCCGAAAAAATGACGATCAGGACCGAACTGAGATTGACGCCGCGACCAAGGGCACCCATCAATTCTTTTTGGTCGGCGCCTT
>JAFGSU010000529.1 GCA_016934435.1 Candidatus Zhuqueibacterota bacterium
CAGAGCGAACGCGCTTCGCCGGGCATCTACCGGGTGACCCTCACGGAACCGGCTATTCAGGTCGGGCTCACGGCCACCAAACATTGCGGCTATCATCGCTATACTTTTCCCCGATCGGATGACGCCCACATCCTGCTGGACCCCGGGCCCGACCATCGCATGCGCGCATCGACCATCACTATCATCGATGGGGATCAATTTTCCGGCAGCATCGAGGGCTGGGGCAATATCTTCTTCTACGGACATTGCAGTAAACCTTTTGCTTCTTTTTCAATCTGGGACGGCCAGCTTCATTCCGGCGTGCGAAACCGCGAGGGGAAAAGGGTTGGCGCGATCCTGAATTTCAAAACCGCTGTTGGGGAGATGATCGACGTCAAGATCGGATTGTCCACCGTCAGCGTTGAAAACGCCCGATTGAATCTGCAGGCCGAGATACCCGACTGGAATTTCGATGGCGTGGCGGCAAAGGCGAAAAAAAGCTGGCAGGAGATGGCCGATAAAATTGATCTGCAGGGCGATGAAGAGTACAAGAAGATATTCTATACCGCTCTTTATCACGCCTGCCAGCAGCCGTCGGATATTACCGATGTCAATCGCCAGTTTTCCGGCCTGGATAAAAACACCCACACGGCGGCGGATTATACCTTTTACTATAATTACGCCTTCTGGGACGATTATCGTACCAAATTTCCGTTAATGTCCCTCGTCAATCCGGCCATATTCAAGGACGTCGTACACTCGATTCTGGCCATCTATGAACAGAGCGCGGATTACTGGTATTATTCCAATCCCCTGCATACAGTGCATCAGGGCGGCTTTGTCGTCGCCGGTCCCGACGGATTTTTGCCGTTCATCACGGTCCGGCATGAACATATGCTAACGGTGGTGCTGGATGGCTATGTCAAAGGCCTCATCAATGAAAAACATCAGCAGGCTTATGCTGGCATGCGCCGGGAGATCATGGTGCAGATGCCGGAGAAATACGATGCCATCGGCTATATTCCGACGCGGCCCGATCAGACCTTTGAATACAGCTACGACAACTGGTGCGTGGCGCAGATGGCCCGGCTGGTTGGCAACGAAGATGATTACCGGTATTTTATGGATCGGGCCGGGTATTATCGAAATACCTGGGATTACAGTCTCGGCTTTTTGCGCGCCCGGGCCGAGAACGGCCAATGGCTCGATTTCCCCGAGAGTCCGGCTCTCAATCGCGAAAAATATCTCTATGAAGGCAGTCCCTGGCAGTGGCGCTGGTTTGTGCCGCACGATCTGCCCGGCATGATCGAGATGATGGGCGGTAGAGAAAAATTTGTCGCCGACCTTGATTATTTTTTCAGCAACTCCCTCTATCAGGCGGCCAACCAGCCGGATATCCATGCGCCCTTTTTATTCAACGATGCCGGCGCCGCCTATCTGACACAAAAATGGGTGCGCAAGCTGCTGACCGAACCGATGACGCATCTGTACGGCGCGCACGAATTTTACAAAACACCCATTTTCGATCGCGTGTATAAAGCGACACCGGATGGGTATCTATTGGAAATGGATGACGACTATGGCTGCATGGCATCCTGGTACGCGCTGAGCGCCATGGGGTTGTTCCAGGTCTGCCCCGGTTCGCCGGTCTATCAGTTGACCGCGCCGATTTTCGACCGGGTGACGATAAAATTGGATGCAAAATTCTATCCTGGGAAAAAATTCTCCATCATCGCCAGGAATTTGAATCCGGATAACATCTATATCCAGTCGGCCACGCTGAACGGCAAGTCCTATGAAAAGGCGTCGATCAGCCACCAGGAGATAGTCGCCGGCGGAGAATTGGTTTTTACCATGGGACCCGAACCCAATAAGAATTGGGGGAAATAAAATGAGATACTATTAGGATCAACAACACTCGAAACAGGTTAAAAAATATCAGGCTGGAGGGAGATAATATATCTTAAGTGCACTTGTGTGGAGCCCACTTAAAAGGTGGACCCCACAAATATCTATACTTTTTGACCTTTTTAGCCGGTCCAGAACAGAATGAGGAAGAAAATGAAATCGTGTCGTCGTCATCTATCCAGGTTGCGGGCGATCGCTGTAATCGTCGGCCTTTGCGCAACAGCTACGGTTGCCGGAGAAAGCATTCGAGATCATCAGGTCGTGCTCGACACGCGCGGTCGACTGCAGCCCTGGACGACCTATGACAATATCATCCACTGGAGTATGAATTTTATCTTCGATTGCCCGACGCGGCAGACGATATTCGGCGACGATCCATGGTATTTAATCACCAGTAAATTTTCCTCTGATGGCACCTTTCAGGAACAGAATACCAAGCAGAACAATCAAGGCAGTAATGTCTTCTGGGCCATGGAAACAGCCAAAAAATACTATGCCTACAGCGGTGATGCCCGGGCGTTTTTGCCGGTGCGCTTACTGCTGCAGCGCATTCTTTATTATCTTACACCACCGGACTGGGCCTGGCCGGGGGTGCCGCGGACGCAGGACGACACGCCCGATGGCGAATATACCGACGAACGATCCGAACCCGACAAGATGGCCATGGTGGCGCTGGCCTGTGTGGATTATTACCGGATCTTCGGACAGGACGAATTCCTCGCCGCAGCGAAGCAAATTGCCGCCGTCATAGGCAGATCTGTGCGCCCCGGAAATGCCGAACAGTCACCCGTCCCTTTCCGCGTCAACCTGCGCACCGGAGAGGTGCTGGATGCGTACAGCGCGAGCGCCGTCGTCTTTATCAAACTGTTCGATCAAATTCTGCCGTATTGCAGCAAGGAGGAACAAACCCGCTACGACGAGCTGCGACGACTGGTGTGGGACTGGATTCGGCAATACCCGCTGGTGAATTATCGCTGGTCCGGCTACTATGAAGATGTGGTCTCCAATCATGCCAATTTCAACCAGCAGACGCCAATGGAAACCGCGCGCTACCTGTTGCAGCATCCGCACATCGATCCGGATTATCGGCAGCATGTTCCGGCATTGCTGCAATGGGTGGAAGATCGGTTCGGCCGAACCCGCCATTTCGGCGCCGTCAGCATCCGGGAACAGGATTCCTGCTTTCTGGAGATGAGCAGTCATACGGCCCGTTTCGCTTCGATAGCCGCCATGTGGTACGGCTGCAGCGGCGATACCCTTTACGCCGAAAAAGCGCGGGCTTCTTTCGCGCTGGCGACCTACAGCGCTTATAATAAATATTCCAGAGACGAGAAAGCTATCAACTACGTCGGGATCGGTTATGATGCACCCTGGTTCAGTGACTCCTACTGGGACTATATTGCTCACTTTTTTGACGGTATGGCAGAGCTGCCCGGTATGCTGCCGGAGGATGAGAATCACCTTTTTTACTCGAATGCGACCATTCGCACGATCACCTATTCGCCGCGATCCATCAGCTATGAAACGGTCGAGAGCGACGGAGAGGAACGCATCAAATTGACATTCGATCCGCAGGTTTTCTCGGCTGAACAATCCGTGGATCACGCCTGCTGGGAATTTGGCGCCTTTTGCGGTGTCGATAACATTTTGCGTATCCGGCGCAAAGGCATTAACACGATTGATATCCGGCCGCGGTAAAGGATTGCGTGAGCCCGATCCGGCTCTGCATTCATTTACTGGTTATCCAACCGGCACACACCCATTCATTCATATGTATGGAGAAAGACCATGATTCGAATTTCACTCCTGAGTAATTTATGCCTAATGATTCTATTCGGCTGCACGATGATTATTACCTGCGATTCCAATCGGACGGTCGGGTCGGATCGGTTTCTGCTCATCGCCCACCGCGGCGGCGTGGTGGATGATTCGCTGTCGGAGAACAGCATCAAAGGCCTGGAGGAGGCGATCCGGCGCGGCTATACGCACGTGGAGGTGGATGCGCGCGTGACCCGCGACGGCCATGTGGTCTGTTTTCATGATGAAAATCTGTTCAGAGAAACCGGAATCGATAAAAACATTTCCGATCTGACCCTGGCGGAATTACAGGAGATACCTCTGACCAAAAGCCGGGAGCCGATTCCGACTTTCGATGAGTTTTGCAGTCGATGTGCCGGCCGTATCGATTTGATGGTCGATACCAAAGGAGTGGAGGAACGCAGTCTGGAATCGTACGTCAATGAGTTAGAGTCTTCACTGACCAGATACAAATTGCTGAAGGAGGCGTTGTTCATCCTCAACCGCATGCCGGTACGCAACCAGGACAAGGTCGCCGACTGGTTTGTCGGCAAAGCCAGAACCGCCTGGCGATATGATCTGGTCAAGACCAAAATCAGGGCACATGCGATCCCCGATGTCGGCAAATACCACTTTGTCTTTAATTCGCCGAGAGATTTCAGTAAAGAGATGATTGATGGTTTTCATAAATTGGGACTGATGGTCATCGCCAGTGTTAATCTGGCTCATTATCCGAACGGTGATCCGCTAAAACAGGGATTGGCCGATATAGAAAAAATGTTCGAATGGGGTATTGATGGCCTGCAGATCGATTCCTGCTATGATCCCCTAATTTTTAAACATCTGAAAGCGATCCAGGAGGGCAGAGGTCACTGATGGCGAATCGCAGCTATTTCATTCAGACGGTTTGAGAGGAGAAGGGTATGTTCGGACTGCCGTTGATCGATGTGGTCATTATCGTGCTCTATTTTTGTGTAGTCATCTTTATCGGTGTATGGGCCATGCGCCGGATAAAAGACCAGGAAGATTTTTTTCTGGCGGGAAGGCGCTCCGGGAAATTGCTGCAGACGTTCGCGGCCTTTGGTCAGGCGACTTCTTCTGAAAATGCTGTGGGCGTGACCACCACCACTTTCACCAATGGCGCCGGCGGCATCTGGAGCACCCTGGTGATGCTCTTTGCCACCCCCATGTACTGGATCACTTCGCCCTGGCTGCGGCGCCTGCGCGTGATGACCATGGGAGATTTTTTCGAGGAACGCTACGGTTCGAAACGAATGGCCGCCACCTATGCCATCATCGGATGCTTCTGCATGATGGTCAATATCGGCCTCGGCCTGAATGCCATGACCAAGACCATTGTCGCCACTACGCCCAAAGATATGGTCTTGCTGTCGGAAGCGGAGATGGCTGAATATCATCGATCGATGGAATTGGAGCGATTGCAGGCTGCCGATTATCAGACGCTATCGGTTGCGGAGCAAACCCGCTTGAAAGTGCTGCAGATCGAATCGCCGAGAAAAATATTTTCCCATATGAACGAAACCGCTGTAGTCTGGATCGTCTGTCTGATCGTGATGCTTTATGCTATTTCCGGCGGACTGGAAGCAGCGTTTTGGACCGATTTACTGCAGGGGATATTCATCATCGTCCTTTCGATCATTCTGCTGCCTTTTGCCTGGGCAAAGATCAATGCCATCTATGGCGGCAGCGGCGTTCTGGATGCCCTGCACACCCTGCACCAGCGATTGCCGGAATCCTATTTTGATGTTTTTGGCTCACCTGCTTCGATCGATTTCACATGGTACTATATCGCCGCTATCGCCGTGATGTCGACCATCAACGTCGTCCTCACACCCAATATGATCGTGGTGGTGGGAGCGGCGAAAGATGAATATTCCGCCCGGCTCGGCTTCACCAGCGGCAATTACATGAAACGGTTTTGTACGATTTTATGGGGTATGCTCGGGATCGCCTCAATCCTGCTATACAGCGAATCGGTGGCAAATCCGGATATGGTGTGGGGATATGCGACGCGCGATTTGTTGGGTCCGTTGAAGATCGGCCTGGTGGGACTGGTCATTGCCTGCCTGATGGCGGCCCTGATGTCTACGGCCGACTGTCTTTTGCTAACGGCTTCGAGCCTTTTCATCCGTAACCTTTATCGACCCCTGGTCCCCCAAAAAACCGAGGCGCATTACCTCCTCATCGGCAGAATTGCGGGCGCCCTGGTCATCATTGGCGGTGCCATGATTGCAACCCAATTCGACAGCATTTTCGCCATGATAAAATTGGTGTGGGAATTCAACATCATCGTCGCCGCGAGCTTTTGGCTCGGCATCAAATGGCGACGGGCCAGCAAGAATGCGGCCTGGGCTTCGATTATCACTACGCTGATCGTCTTCTCTCTCGGCTCGATCCTGACGCTGGTACTGCTGCCGGGATTGCGGACAAATACCTATCTATTAAAAATGACCCAACCGGAACCGTTGCAGCGTCTTTTTACCGCCAACCAGTCGGATGTGGATGCCC
>JAFGSU010000530.1 GCA_016934435.1 Candidatus Zhuqueibacterota bacterium
AACCCGAATCGACGAACAGGATCAGATCAAGATCATCGAATATGAAAAAATCTCCGGGCGCCGGATTTAAATGATATTCGACGTTGGCCAGTACCATACGATCGCCGGTGAACGCTTTGAATCTGTATCCGCGCAGGGTGGAGATGCCGCCGAGATCGAACCAGTACATGGGCGGCAGCACACCGACGGAAGAACCGGCGCGTAGGCGAAAATTGAGATTTTCTCCCCAGCCGGTGGGTTGATATCTGCGTATATCAAGGATGTAGCGTTCGAAGGTCTGCTCCTCCTGGTCGCTGAAATTGCCGCGCTCGCCCAGGGCCTGAATATGCCAGCCGCGTCGGGGATTCTTGTGCTGATCGCGTGTGTCCAGCTCCAGCTTGCCGGCCCAGGTGGTGAGATTGCTGTTTGACCACGGTAGTGAATCGATGGCGGCAGACGGCAGGGCGGCCGGATTGGCGCGGAATTTTTTATCGCCGCCGAAAACAGACCAGTTGGTCTCCTTGTCGAGATTGCTTATCTCATCGCTGCGAAATTCCGCCTGTATATTAAAAACGCGCCCAAAATTTTGTCCCGCGTAAAAACTAAATCCTTTACGGCGATAATAATCGCGGAAATCTTCCCGTATAAAAAAGGCTGCCAGGGCATTTTCAAGATTGCCGATAATCCAGTGGTCCTCGGTCTCGCAAAGATCATGTAACTCGCCCCCAATCGTGAAACTGTTGCGCCGAAACAACGCCCGCTGCAATCCGATCTGGTATTGCGGCCGCTTGACCGCAAAACTGTACCCTATTTTGCCGTACAACCCGTGATGTCGCTGGTGCCTGTGCCACCAGCAGGGCCGGGGTACGTTCAGGCCCAGCGTCAGACCATAGACGCGATTATAATCGAACCAGAAACCTTCCAGTTCATCCTCATAACAAAAACGGGATTGATCCCAGTGTCGTGTGTCCCATCCTCTGAATGTATATTCACGTTTTGTTTTCTTTTTAATGCGGCGTTGCTTTTTAGGCAGATCGCTTTTTTTCTCGCGAATATCTCCGTCTATCCTGGCACCCTTCTGTCGCCAAATCTTGCCGTCGATGCACACGACATCGCCACTGATGACGGCGCTGTCCTCCAGCTCCAGATCGGCGAAAAAAGCGAGCACGTTGCCGGTTACGCGCCCTTCGATGGTCAACGACCCCTTCAGCACTACCACATCCCCCTCTATGGTTTCGTCGCTCTCCACCAGGCCGTCTCCGATGAAGCGTACGACCCTGCGTTCACTGGGCTGAAGATACTCAGATTCGACCTCACTGACCAGCGCTTGCTCATTCGATGTCAGAATGTCGCCATAATCATGCTCCTGTGCATGTGCCGTTTTATTGAGAAAAATACCCAGGAGGATCAGGATGCAGCTGATCAGCAATAAGTAAAAAAGTGTTTTATTGATTGATTGTTCCATGACGCCCTCCGTTTCATTTGGTTTCCCGTAAAAGTATTGCGCAATATCCATGCCAGTAAAATTTATTGTTTCATTTAATGCTGGAGTTATTGGATTATATAAAAAACAAAAAGTTATTAAAGGTAATGCCGGAACGAAAAACAATAAATTATATATCTGTTGCAAAAATACACACATCGAATTGTGGCATAATTACACACGTGGATACTCCGCCGCACGAATAATAAAAAAGGTGACCACTTGCGGTTTTTTTTCGTTTTAATACACGCTATTTGTTCTGGAAGGATTCAAGTGGTGTATTGGCGCAAACGTTCAAGAAGGGCTGTCATGTCGGCCGGCAGGGGAGATTCGAACTGTACGGATTTTTGAGATGAGGGATGAATAAAGGCGAGGGTTCTGGCGTGCAGCATTTGTCGCGGAAAGGATTTGAGCAGTTGAATGGCAAGCTGGGTATCGTCATGGTTGAGGCCGGCCAGTTGTTTGGCGCGGCCGCCGTAGGTGGCATCGGAGAATACCGGGTGGCCGATGTAACTCATATGGACGCGTATCTGGTGGGTGCGGCCGGTTTCGAGGTTCAGCTTCACATAACTGGTGAGCGGCAGCGTTTCCATCAGCTGGTAATGGGTGGCAGCATGCTTGCCGTCGGGGTGGATCATCATGCGCAGGCGGTCTTTGGGATTGCGCATCAAAGCGCCTTCGATGCGGCCGGTTTTTTGTTTCAGGCGCCCCCAGACAATGGCGCGGTATTCGCGTTCCATCTTGCGTTCGGACAGCTGTCGCGCCAGGCCGACGTGGGTCGGATCGTCCTTGGCCACCACTAACAGGCCGGAGGTGTCCTTGTCCAATCGGTGCACCAGTCCCGGCCGGGTTTCGCCGCCGACGCTGGAGAGGTTGCGGCAGTGGGCCAGGAGGGCGTTGACCAGGGTGCCGTGAAAGTTGCCAAAGGCCGGATGCACCACCATACCGGCGGGTTTGTTGATCACGATGAGGTGCTCGTCCTCATAGAGGATGTCCAGCGGGATGTCTTCCGCCACCACAGTCGTCGGTACATATGCGGGGAAGGTGATGCGGATGGATTCTCCGGGACGAACCGGTTGGCCGGCTTTGGTCACCCGGTCGTCGACCGTCACCTTGCCGTCGTCGATGAGGTTTTTGATCTTAGCGCGGGTGACCGACGGCAGCTGGTTGGCTAAAAATACATCCAATCGCTCCTTGCCTTTGCCTTCGGGCACGGTTATTTCGATTATTTTATCATGCATTTGGTCTCCATGGCCAGCAATTCCTCGTGCGGCTCGAAATTAATCAGTAGGGTGGGTCATGACCCACATTACAGTATAGAAAAATTATCGTTATTAAGCAAGAGGTTTCATCTGGTGCCGGCGGTCCGAGACTGTGTGAAACAGTAGAATCAACCCCGGGGTCGCGCTTTTTGCGACCCCGAAGTTTCACATCTAAGATGTCATGAATTTACCGGGCGCCCTGGCATTAAATATTTAATTATAACGCGAGGGCGCAAAGAAGCGGTTAATTTTGCCTTGCGGTTCATAATCTCGTTCTACCGCTCAAGAGACTGTAGTAAGGAGATAATATATTGTTTTTTACTGGGCGGGCAAGGTGTGATCCCTGACTGCGCGAATGTTTGCTTTATGGCACCCCTCGCTCTCGATGTCATGCTAAAAGCATCTATTGTGGTTGGCGATCATAATGACTGTCGGCGAAGCTAAATGGCTGTCGACAATGGATTCTTGACAAGGGAAAAGAATGTCATTGCGAGTGGAGGAACGGTACTATCATTTTCTTCAGGACTACGCTGGAACGAAGCAATCTCCGCCACAAGGGGACCGGGTTATTGCCCTTACATCGGGGACTGCCGCGCTTCACGGCAAATCCTCACGAATGGATTGTGCAGCACCTCCGCTCGCAGTGACAGGGAGAGCGAATGTAGAGGTGTTTTTCGTGGAGGATATCACTGTCAGGGTGACGTGGCCAATTTCATTACTTGAGCTTATTCTCAATCCCCTTAATTACCGTCTGCAGCACCTTGATCCGCCCGTACAATTTGCAATCCGATTCGACGATGGTCCACGGGGCGTGGTTGGTGCTGGTGCGGAACAGCATCTCGTCCACGGCTTCTTTGTACGCTCCCCACTTTTCCCGGTTGCGCCAGTCTTCATCGGTGATCTTCCACTGTTTGTAGGGCACCTGCTTGCGCTCTTCGAAGCGCCGCATCTGCTCCTCCTTGTCGATGTGCAGCCAGAACTTGATCACCGCGGCGCCGAAGAAACACCACTGTTCTTCCATTTCGTTGATCTCGCGATAGGCGCGTTTCCACTCCTCTTCCGTACAAAAGCCCTCCACCCGTTCCACCATGACGCGGCCGTACCAGGAGCGGTCGAAGATGCAGATATGCCCGCCTTTGGGAATTTTTGACCAGAAGCGCCAGAGATAGTGATGCGCCTTTTCGATATCGTTGGGCGCGCCGATGGGCACCACCTCGAATCCGCGCGGGTCCATGGGTGCAGTCAGTCGCTTGATGTCGCCGCCCTTGCCGGCGGCATCCCAGCCCTCAAAGACGATGATCACCGGGATGCGTTGCAAATAGATGGTGTGCTCCAGGTCGCGCATGCGTTCCTGTAAAGTCTTAAGCTTTGTGCTATACGCATCCCGGGTGAGAGTTTTTGAAAGATCGACGCGATCGAGGACCGATGAACCGATGCGCTCCGTCCGCACCACCGATGCGGGCGGTTGCGGCTTTTCTGCGGTCGCCAATTTCGCACCCACTGCGGACACAAAAGTCTTGAAAATCTGCACCGTGGCAAAGCGGCGGTCTTCCGAGGCGACCAGCGTCCAGGGCGCGTATTCGCTGTCGGTACGCGCCAGCATCTCTTCGGCGGCCTCGAAGTATGATTCATACTGTTTGTGGTGCTTCCAGTCCTGTTTGGTCACTTTCCAGGACTGGGCCGGGATTTTCTCGATCTTTTGAAACCGTTTTTTCTGTTCTTTCTTGCTGATGTGGAGAAAAAATTTAAGCACCACCGCCCCCTGATCCACTAACTGCCGTTCGAAAGATTTGATTTCATCAAAGGCGTGCGACCAGATGCGTTTGGGAACGATCCTGTCGACGCGTTCGGTGAGCACGCGGCCGTACCAGCTGCGGTCGAAAAT
>JAFGSU010000531.1 GCA_016934435.1 Candidatus Zhuqueibacterota bacterium
GCCATGGCGACGACGCGCGCCAGAGAAGTGGGGATTCGCACGGTCGTAGGCGCGCGCAGGGGGGACCTCATCGGGCAGTTCCTGGGCGAGTCGCTACTGCTGTCGTTCTTCGGCCTTGCCATTGCCCTGTTACTGCTATACCTGCTATTACCGGCGTTCAATCACATCGCCGGTAAATCGCTGTCCATGGGCATGGCGCTGGACCCGCTAACGATTTTTGGATTTTTATCGGTTACGATTTTAGCCGCGATATTGGCCGGAAGCTATCCGGCGTTCTATCTCACCGGCATGCGGCCTCAAACCGCCATCCAGGGAAAGGTGATCACGGGGACCACCGGCGCCTGGGGCAAACGGCTGCGATCAGGTCTGGTGGTTTTTCAATTTTTCCTCTCCATCGTGCTCATCCTGGCGACCATTGCCATCGTCGTGCAAATGCGTTACATCAGAAACAAAGACCTGGGCTTTGATCATCGCAATCTGCTTTCCCTGCATCTGAACAGGACTTGTCGGGGAGAATACGCTTCGCTGAAGATGGAATTGCTGCGCCATCCGGCTGTCCTGGGTGTGACTGCTGACTGGCAGAATCCGATGAATATTTCTTCGACGGTGACGGCGCTGGAGTGGGAGGGCAAAAATCCGAATGAGACGCTCAGCATGCATTTCGATTGGGTGGATTACGATTATTTTGAGACGTTGAAAATTCCGGTCGCCCTGGGCCGGACCTTCTCTCCGGCATTCGCGGCGGATGAGGCTGAGGGATACATCGTCAATGAAGCAGCCGTCAGGATGATGGGTATGGTGAATCCGGTCGGGCAGAATCTGTCGGTTTTCAGAAAGCCGGGACGGATCATCGGTGTGGTGCGGGATTTTCATTTTCAGCCGCTGCGACACCGGATTCATCCGATTGTATTCATGCTCAGGCCCACCGGCGGCCAGCATATCATGATCCGCTTCAATCCGGCCGCCACGGCGCAGGCCCTGCAGCACATCGGCGATACGTTTAAACAATTCGATCCGGAGCAGGCGGCCGCTTTTCAATATAGCTTTTTTGACCAGCAGATGATGCAGTTAGGGTATGACTTTGAAGCGAAGATACAGGCCGCGGCGCTTCTCTTCACCATTCTGGCCCTCCTGATTGCGTGCGCCGGATTGTTCGCTCTGGCCGCATTTTTGACCCAACAGCGCACCAAGGAGGTGGGCATTCGTAAAGTGCTGGGCGCATCAGCCGGCCAGATCAGCTATCTGCTGTCGAAGGAATTCAGCGCCTGGGTGGTGCTGGCCAATCTATTCGCCTGGCCGGTGGCCTATTTTTTGAACAGGCAGTTGTTCACGATATATGCCTATCATGCAGACATTGGCATTCAATATTATCTATTCGCCGGTCTGGTTACATTCGTTATCGCCGCATCTACCGCCGGTTTGCTGACGATGAGATCCGCGAGCGCGAATCCGGTTAGGGCGTTGCGGTATGAATGAAAAAAGAGTGTCATTGCGAGTTGGGGACGATAGTGCATCGTTACCTGATTAATAACAAAAAAGGGATGTCACCGCGAGCGGAGCGATGGCAAGCAGCGGTCCCTGACCGCATCAATATGGTTTAAGAAATAATCACAGCTTCTCAAAGGACGGTAGACATGATCACACTGAAAAACATCACCAAATACTACTCCTCCGGCTTTGTCAAGACCTTTGTCCTGCGGTTCATCGATCTGGAGGTCAGGCAAGGCGAATTCGTCTCTATCATGGGCCCTTCTGGCGCCGGCAAATCGACTCTGCTCTACATCGTCGGTATGCTCGACGACGCTTCCGAAGGGCAATACTACTTTCTGGATAACCCGGTTCATTCCCTGCATGAGCGCAAACGCACCGAGCTGCATCAGCACAACATCGGCTTTGTCTTTCAGAGCTACCATCTCATCGATGATCTGACGGTGTATGAAAATTTGGAAACGCCGCTGCTGTATAAAAAAGTCAAAGCCGCCGAACGCAAGAGCATGATCGCCGAGATGCTGGATCGCTTTCAGATCGTGGCGAAAAAGAACCTGTTCCCCAACCAGCTTTCCGGCGGTCAGCAGCAATTGGTGGGTGTGGCGCGGGCGTTGATCATTAAACCAAAGCTGATCCTCGCCGACGAACCCACCGGCAACCTCAATTCCAAACAGGGCGAGGAAATTATGGAACTGTTCACCCAATTGAACCGGGAAGGCACCACCATCATCCAGGCGACGCACTCGGAGAAAAACGCTTCTTACAGTCATCGCATTGTGCATCTGCTGGATGGACGGGTGGAGAAAGACGAAAAGAATTGAGCGGATAGGGTAATGGGCACCTGAACTGAGCGATCCAGTATATTGAGAGGTTATCCAAAAAGTTCTTAAAAAGGTACAGATTTTATGTTATGAGTGCCTTCTCCCCCAATTTCTAAAGGGGGAGAAGGACAGGATGAGGGGGGCCATGCCGTTACTTAAAATATTTTTCGGCCGCTATCGTTATTTTTAGACTGCCACGAAAGGTATAAAAATGAGAACAAATCTTACACTGAAGGATGCAATTAGTAAAAAGTAAGATTTAAACGGACAGGAGAGGCCCTCCGAGAGAAGCAAACCTCAATTTAAAGGACGACGAGATGTTTTCAAATTACATTCTAACCGCCTGGCGCAATATCCTGCGTTTCAAGGGCTATTCGATGATCAATATCTTTGGGCTGGCGTTGGGTCTGGCCCTGGTCATGCTCATCGCGCTCTATATCGATCTGGAATTCAGTTTCGACCGATTCCATCAAAACTATGACCGCATTCATCGCGTCGAAGTGAATTACGACAACAAAGGCCGCTGTCTGGCTTTTTCGCATACGCCGTTAGGTCCGGAATTGGCCAACACCTATCCGGAGATCGAATCCTACACCCGATTTCTCAACATGGGCAATCCTGTGTTCCTTTATCATTCCGAAGAGAAAAGGAATTATGAAACCAACGGCTGGTGGGCGGACTCACTTTTTTTCACCGTGTTCACCTACAGGTTCATCCAGGGAGATGCCGAACATGCCCTGCAAGAGCCCAATTCCATCGTACTTTCCGAGAAAATGGCTAACAAATATTTTGGTTCGGAGAATCCACTGGGTAAAAGCGTTAGATTCGAAAATACCTTTGACTGCAAAGTGACGGCGGTGGTGCAGGATTGCCCGCCTAATTCTCATATTCAATATGAATTTTTCATTTCCTACGATTCCTACAGAGCTATTGCCGGTGATGATTATCTGGACAACTGGCATCGCCTCGCCAATTTCACCTACGTTGTTCTCTCTGAAAAAGCCGATCTGCGGGCGATAAACATAAAAATCAGGAATATCCTGCAGCCGCACCTGCCGCCCGAAGTGGAGATGCCGGTCTATTTAAAGCCGCTGTCGCAAATTCATTTTGCCGTGCCGGTTTTAGGGAGCATCGGTCCGGCAGGGGATAAGGAGCGGATTCGCTTCCTCATTATGATCGGAGCTGCCATCATTTTTCTCGGCTGCATCAATTTCATGAATCTGGCCACGGCGCGGTCGGCGCGGCGTTCGCGCGAGGTGGGTATTCGCAAAGTGGCGGGCGCGCATCGCCTGCACCTGATCCATCAGTTTTTGGGCGAATCGATCTTTATGGCTCTGTTAGCCTTGATGGTCGCCTTTATCCTGGCGCAGCTGTTTCTGCCGGTGTTCGGCGATCTTCTCGGCCGCCAGCTTTCCTGGACCGCAGGCCATCTGTTTGTTTTGATACCGGGTTATTTTATTATTGCGATCATAATCGGCATCATCGCTGGAACCTATCCGGCTTTTTACCTCTCATCCTTTCAACCCGGAACCATTCTTAAAGGCGCTGCTGCTATTGGAAGTCGTTCAGTGTTGCGCAAAGCGCTGGTGGTCTTTCAATTCATTGTTTCCATCACCCTGATCCTGAGCAGCTGGATGATATACAGGCAGATTCACTATATGAAGTCCGGAGATCTTGGCTATCATTCCGAGCAAATATTACTGACAACGTTCCGGCGCATGGATGCCGCCACCATAAGCAAGTATGAAACGTTTATGAATGAATTGTTGCAGCAGAACGGCATCGTCGATGCCTGCGTCTCACGGGACGTACCCAGCTTTAACAGCAGTTCAACATTAATACTCAACTGGGAGGGCTCGACGCCGGATGATAAAATGTATGTCAACATCAACCTCATCGATGAAAGCTTTTTGCGTACCTATGGAATCACGCTGCAGCAGGGCAGAAATTTTGACCGTGTGGCGCGCGAGGATACGACACGCTATTGTCTGATCAACGAAACCGCCGCCAAACGCCTGAACTGGGATGTGCCCGTCGGCAAAAGATTAGCAGGCGATCTCTATGTGCTGGGTGTGGTCGCGGACTTTCACTATGCCTCCCTGCGCTACGGCATCGAGCCCATGGTATTGTTTCCGCTGCCGCGCAGTCCGCACCACTCGCGGGCGCGTTATATTCTTTCACTTAAATTAGCGGCACAGGATATCGATCAGACTATAAAGATGATAAAGTCTACGTACGAAAAAATATTTCCCAACGATATATTCGAGTATCATTTCTTCGATGAGATGTACGATCGGATGTATCGCAACGAGGCGCGCACCGCCAGAACGATAACCTATTTTGCGCTGCTGGCGGTCTGTATTTCCTGTCTCGGTCTCTACGGATTGGCGTCTTTTATGGCCGAGCAGCGCACCAAGGAGATCGGCATCCGTAAGGTCATGGGTTCTTCTATTGCAGCCGTAGTCCTGTTGCTGGTAAAAGAGTATAGTAAATGGGTGGTTATCGCCACCATCATCGCCTGGCCTATCGGCTATTTCATCATGAA
>JAFGSU010000532.1 GCA_016934435.1 Candidatus Zhuqueibacterota bacterium
CCCCAGTGCGGTTGCGGCAATCGCGGATGTTTGGAGGCTTTTTCCAGCCGGCTGGCTATCGAGCGGGGAATCCGCGCCGCCATCGCCGAAGGCATATCCACGCAGCTGCAGGCGGATGATGGGGAGGTCAAGGAATCGCTGCGCAGCCGCCGTATTGCCGAGGCCTATGCCGCCGCAGATAAGGCTGTAGCGCCGGCGGTGGAAAAATCCGCCATCTATCTCGGTTATGGCGTTGCTTCTTTTCTGAATATTTTCAATCCGGAGGTAGTGGTTTTGGGCGGCGGCGTGGTCGAGGCCATCGGCGAGCCCTATGTCAGGATCGTCAAAGAAACGGCGATTCGAAACTGTTTCAAAATCGCATCGCGCAACGTGCGCATCGTTGCCGCGGCGCTCAAGGACGATTCGGCTGTACTGGGCGCGGCCATGCTGGCGTGGCGGGCAGCAAGCAAATAATCAAACCGCTTACATTTTTTGGCCGATATTGGTGACCGGGTGAATCTCAAAAAAAATTAAAATGCCATTGACAAATAATGTTTTTATTATTAGATTCAAAAGATATTTCAGATTCGGTGTTAATGGCAAATTGAAGGGATGAGGCGCCACCCATAGGGTTAGTAAAATAACTTGTAAACACCGAATCGGTGATAATCAATCAAGTGGTATGCTTGTGGATATCATCTGTGTCTGAAAGGAGGCTGTATGGCTAACTTTGGTTATGGGATAAAAGCAATGGCGCTGTTGCTTGCCCTTATGATGCTTACGACTCCCATGCTGGTCATGGCTCAGGGGAGCGACGATTTCATTCAGGGTAAGGTGGACGGCGAGCGGGATGCCAAGGGCGATCCGTTGTGGATTCTGGCCGGGGTAGCTTGCTCATGTATCGGTGTTGGTGCAGCCTATTTTACCACCCCAAGCCCACCAAGCCACGCGTTGATCGGTAAATCTTCCGAATATGTGCTTGGATACACAGAAGGGTATAAAAATAAGGCGCGAAATACCAATGTGATGTACGCCTGTTTAGGTTGGCTTGTTTCTGCTGCCATATCAATTGCCTTGGGCGGATTGGATCAAATCTCAGAGTAATTTTTTCAACTTGAAATGATGTAAGGGCTGAATGCAACACTTCAGCCCTCATTTTTTGCCCCCTTAATAAATACGCGGCATATCAATATACTTTTAATCAGGGCGGAAAATAACCGGGACGCATGACAGGTATGAAACAACGAGTGTGCATCATTGCTCTCCTATCTTTGCTCTCTACGGGCGGATACTCTGTTAAAGCGCAGGTCATAGAGACGGTCACGGTAGATTTTACCAAAATATCCACTCGCCATGTAGAAACGGACACTGTGCGCGGCAAAATCTGCTATCAAGACGGCAAAATCACCCTCAAGGTGGTGGATCCCCTGCAACAGTGGATGGTATTGCACGACATCCAGACGCTGATTTATTATCCGCAGGAATCCCGCGCCATCCGCATCATCAGCGAAAATACGGCGAGTCTGCCTTTTTTCCAGTCTTTCCTGAGTCTTGGTCAGGATTATAACAATCTGGAAAAACTCGGCTTTGTAATTAATAAAACGGAGAGCCGGGGCGACACCCTGATCTCCTACTGGTCTCCGGCCAAAACAAAAAAAGGTCAGGGCGGACAGTTCATCCTCAAAGTGGGCAAAAACCGGTTGTATGTTTCGGAATTTAAGGACTTCCATAGAAACTTATTTTATCGCACGGTGTACGATGATTTTTTCGTTTTCGGCAGGAACAACATACCGTTGCGGATGACATCCCACTATAAATCGGATCGCGATACGCGCACCGAAATGATCCTGTTTGAAAATCCTGTGATCAATCAGACGCTGCCGGATGAATTCCTACAATTCGATATCCCGGCAAGCACGGAAATTAAAGAGATAAAATGGTAAAAACCGACTATTACCGGCATTGTCTTGCCATTATTTCCCTCCTGGGCGTTTTTTATCTGACACCCTCCTGTCAGGCGCAATTTGCCGATGAAATGGCATTCATCCTGAAACATCATCCGGTTCCGAAAGGGATGGGAAAAGAGCGGTTGCCGTCTCCGTTCAAAGAAACCCAGGAGGCGAAAATGGCCGGTATGGCCATGATCCGCTTTTATCAGCTCTTTATATCATCCCAGCAGAACAATCAATCCGTCTGCATATTTACGCCCAGTTGTTCGCGCTTTGGATTGCGAGCCATCAAAAAATACGGTTTGTTGCAGGGCATCCTGATGACCTCCGATCGGTTGCAGCGCTGCCACGGTTTTGCCGGCAAATATTACCAGCGACCCAATCAGAACGGCAAATATCCAGATCCCATCGAGCGCTATGCCTGGGAGACGTTTAAACAATGATGAGCATGATAAGAACGGTGTGTGTGGCGGTGCTGTTCTCAGTGATGTCGCTGCAGGGCCAGGTGCAATACTTTTCGCCGCAAAATATCTTCCGTTTTGCCGACCATCTCTATGAGAGCGGCGATTTTCTCCTCGCCGCCGGGGAATATCAGCGCTATGCTTATCTGCAGGGCATGACCGATAGTCTGCGCTACCGAATCGCCCTCTGCCGGCAACGCGGCGGTGATCCGGATCTGGCCATGCAAGGGTACCAAAAAATCATCGAAACACAGCCTTTTGCGCCATTGAGCGACCGAGCACGATATCAGCAGGCTTTTCTATACACCCAACGCGGCGACCACCGGCCGGCGCTCGACATGATCGAGCACTATTCTGCATTTATCAAGATGCCTGAAGCCGTATGGCGAATGCGACTGTTAGCCAATCTGAACCGGTTGCATCTGCGTCAATGGCGGGCGGCCGAAACAGAATTGAACCAATTGTTAATACAAGCGTTACCGCTCGACCTCGACAGGGGAGCGCAAAAGCTGCGGGCTGTAGCCGTCGAGGGGCAAAAAATAACCTATAAAAGTCCGGCACTGGCCGGAATCATGTCCGCCGTCGTACCCGGCAGCGGCAAAATGTACGCCGGCCGATGGAACGACGGTATTTATTCGCTGGTCCTGGTGGGATTGTTGGCCTATCAATCGTACGATTCTTTTCGCGATCACGGCATCGAATCCACCAAGGCGTGGATTTATACTTCGGTGGGAAGTGTGTTCTATCTCGGCAACATTTACGGGTCGGTGATCGCGGTCAAGTTGGGCAATCAACAGAAGGAAGTGGATGTTCTGGCAAAGATACAGGTCGAAATTGGCTGGTTTTAACAAGTGCATTTAACTCTAAAGGAGGCGGTATGAAAAAAGGGTTCTGGCGCTGATCGACTGAGAAAGGCCAATGAAGGCGCCGTGAGGGAAAATCTGCGGCTGTTTATCAGGGCACTGTCTGATTATATGAGCGAAAATCCATTATAACTTTTGTTTGCTCATCCATTCAGATTTCCTGGATTTGATTTTAACTCGCAAATTAAAATGATAAGGCGTCAATCACAGGATTAGCGAAATAACTTGCAGACACCGAATAGGTGCTATCAATCCAATAAAAACAGGTACACCAACGGAAAAAATCGAAAAAGTATAAATGTATTTATTGCAAACCCATTTTTACAATATTAACCGGTGTATGTGGATTTTGATGACAGAGTTCAAAAGAGCGTTGCTCGTATCTATTATGTGTCTGGTTTGCGTTGAGACGGCTGCAGCTACTGATGGGGATGCGATTCCGGACCAGGCCCTTTCTCTGGGCGCCTACTATCTGCAGCAACAAAACTATCCGGCGGCCATCACCGAGTTCAAGCGCTTTATTTTTTTTCATCCGGATGATGAGCATACAAGCGCGGTCTACCTGTTATTGTCACGAGCTTATGCAGAGCAGGAACAGTGGGATCCGGCGGTGAAAAACATCCGAGCTGCCATGCATCTGGCGCGGCGCGACAGCGTTATTGAATCCTGTCGGATCACACTGGCGACCTATTTTTTAGCCCAAGGTGAATTGAGCAGCGCCGAATTCGAGCTCACCAGGCTGGTGCATTTCAGCGACAACGCGTCCATCCGATCAAAGGCGCTTTTTTTCCTCGGGCTGTGTCATGTCTATCAGTACAAATGGGGGCAGGCGCGCAGCCGGTTTGAAAAAGTTGCGCACATGCTGCCGGATTATGGCACCGTCGATTCTTTATTGCAGGAAGGCACGCGGTTTTCCTATAAATCGCCGCAAAAGGCCAAATGGCTGTCCACGTTTTTGCCCGGCGCCGGGCAG
>JAFGSU010000533.1 GCA_016934435.1 Candidatus Zhuqueibacterota bacterium
CGGCGTTTTCATCACGTTGCCCCTGGTGGCACGCGAAAGCGGCAGCCCGTTGATAGCGGCCCTGGCCTGGCTCATCGGCGGACTGCTGTGGGTGCCGCAAATATTCATCCTCAGCGAAATGGCCACCGCCTATCCGGAGCAGGGATTCGGTTACCTATATCTGAAAAAAGCCGGCAGTCCACTGTTAGCCTTTCTCTATGTCTGGACGGTTTTCATCACCAGCGACACGCCCTCCATCAGCATCATCGCGCTGATTGCCATTTCTTCTCTGGCCAGCATCTTGCCGGCGCTGAGCGATCCGTGGCTGTCGAGAGGGCTGGCGGTGTTGCTCATTATCATACTAACCATACCGCATTATCGCGACGTTCGTCAGGGCGGCAATCTGCAAATCGTGTTAACGATTGCCAAACTCTCGCCGCTGCTGCTTTTGATGATCATCGGCTTTTTCCATTTTTCTTCCGGCCATCTGACCGCTGTCGTGCCGACATTCAGCCGCGGCTGGACGGCGCTGCTGCTGGCCGGCGTCAGCGCTACGGTCTGGTCCTATGCCGGCTTTCCCAATCTTCTTTATATGGCCGGCGAAGTAAGCAAGCCGCAGGTTACCCTGCCGCGCGCCATGCTTATTTCGGTGTTCAGCGTCACTGCCGCCTATGTGCTCATTGCTCTGGCGACCTCGGCCATTATGCCGCACCACACTCTTATTGCCATCTCCGGCACCTTTGCCAATCCCTTTGCCTATCTGCCGGCCTGGGCCGGATTTGCCGGCGCGTTTCTGGCCGTCGCTGCGTTCATTTCCATGCTGGGCGCGCTCAACGGCTGCATCATGGTGCAACCGCGACTGGAGTACGCCATCGCCCGAGATGGGCTCTTTTTCAAACCGTTCGCCCATGTGCATCGCATCTATCGGACGCCGGATTATTCCTTGCTGATACAGTCGGGGTTGGCCATCCTGATCACCCTGTTCGGCGGCATCGAATCGCTGCTAGGCTATTTCACTCTATCGTATATCGTGCAGAATGGTCTGGTTTACGGCGCCATATTTTGGCTGCGACGCAAGGATGATTACCGGCCGAGCTATCGCGCTCCGTGGTGGGCCTTCATGGGCGTTCTGGCCATTCTGACCCAGCTTTTCCTCGCCTACGGCACATTTTTAGCCTACTCCGCCGGAGGCGTGCTGGCGGCTTTGGTGTTAATCCTGACCGGCTTGCCGGTTTATTTCTATTTTCGGCGACAACACGGCTGATGCTAAAGGCATCTTCAAGGAAAGATTTTGGAATAGATATGATGTGAGTGGATGAAAAGGATTCAATTGCGAATTGAAGAAATTGATTTTTTTGTGTTTTTATATTTTTTATAACCATGTTTGTGTGATTTATATTTTGTGTTTTTGATATTTTGTGTTTTTTTTGGCGTCCTTTATATTTTGTGCGCGATATTTTTGTGTTTTTTTTGGCGTCCTTTATATTTTGTGCGCGATATTTTTGTGTCTTTTTTTGTGTGCTTTATATTTTGTGAGCGATATTTTTGTGTTTTTTTTGTGTCCTTTTTATTTTGTGTCCATTTTTCTGTCATTTTTTTGTGTGTTTAATATTTTGTGCGCAATATTTTTATGTCTTTTTTTTGTGGTCTTTAAATTTTGTGTCCATTATTTAACAAGTATTATATCTTGTGTCCATTTTTGTGTCCTTTTTATGTCTTACTAAACAGCAGGAGATAGCCCCATGCGAAAACTGGTATTCCTGAGCTTGGTTGTGTCCATGATTTTTTGCGTCTGTGGACAGCAGGACATCCTGCAGCAGGCGCAGCAGCTGGAAAAAGCCGGCCAATTAAAGGCAGCCCAGCAATTGATACATCAATATTTGCAAGAGAATGCATGCCTCGATGCACAAGAAAAGATACGACTCCGATTTGCCGTCGAGAGATTGCAGCGGTTGCCGCACGACTATACGCTGACACGCGAACAGATGGTCAAAATAATGCAGGATAACATCGCGGATGTGACCCCGGCAGAGCTGGAAAGATGGGAAAATGAGGGACGGTTCGACTGGATTTTGATCGAGGGCGAAAAAAGATACCACTATGCCAGTCGCAGCAATCTGTTTTTTCAATACCCGGAGTTGAACAGTCGGCGCATCAACCCGCCGGATGATTCCGACTTTGAGCGAGCCATTTTGCAGTATTGCCGGCAGGTGAAGCGTGCCGGCGTTGGAACAGGCGTACACTACGTCCTGCCGCAGCGGTTTCGCGCCGCCATGCATTTGAGCGTTGACGCCGATGTGGTCCCGGCGGGTGAAACCGTGCGCTGCTGGCTGCCCTATCCGCGCGCCTATCCGTTTCAGACGGACATTCGACTCATTTCCAGCGATCCGCTGGTGCGCTGGATTGCCGAGCCGTTCAGTTACAGCCGCTCGATTTATATGGAAAAGGAGGCGGAAGCGGGCGAACCGGTCGATTTTCACGCCCAGTTTGAATACACTTCGTACGCCACCTGCTCAAATGTGGATGCGGATATAGTCCGTTCTTATGAGGAAGCGGATGGGGAATGGCGCCTTTTTCTGGATGAAAAACCACCACATATCGTTTTTACGCCCGAATTGCACGCACTGGCGGAGGAAATTGTCGGCGATGAGAAAAATCCCTACCTGCAGGCTCGCCGTATTTATGATTGGGTGGCAAAAAACATCGCCTACAGTTATATGATCGAATACTCGCTCATCGATAATCTGAGCATGTATGCCTATCGCAACCGTTACGGCGACTGCGGCGTGCAGGGATTGTTATTTATCACCCTGTGCCGCATCGTCGGTGTGCCGGCGCGATGGCAGGGATGCTGGATGTTTTTCCCGGGCGAGAAAACCATCCACGACTGGGCCGAATTCTATGTCCATCCCTACGGCTGGCTGCCGTGCGATCCCTACGAGGGCAGCTGGGTGGAACACGACGTACGCTCATTGAATGAGGACGATAAAAGATTCCTGCTCGATTTTTATTTCTGCAACATGACCGCCTATCGCATGATCGCCAACGCCGATTTTTCCGCGCCGCTATATCCGCCCAAAAACGACTTTCGTTCCGATATGATCGACTTTCAGCGCGGGGAGGTGGAATGGGGGAATACCAATATTTATTTTCACCAGCGATCCTTCTCCTGGACTGTTGAGAAGGTGGAATAAAAATGACCGGTTATGACAAAGATTCAAAGAAGGTGCAATTATTTGGATATTAACTTACACACACCGATTCGGTGCATACAGGTCAATTGGGTAGCCCTGCGGGTGGCATATCTTTCGTTCCGTTCGCGAGTTGCCGCCGAATTTGGGATAAAAGTACATTCAGAAAAAATTTTAAAAAGTACTTGTTTCATTCGATAAAGTTGTATATGTTTATTATAACATATTGGAACCGGTGGCCTGGATTGTATTCTCAAGTAATGATCCTGTCGGTTGTGGTATGATTCAGGAAGAACCGGAGTGCTTTTCATCTAAAAACAAATCAGGAGGTGATGCAGGAGGGAGTCATTCTGGCGGTATCAAAAAGGTTAGAGTGCGAACCAATAAATGGTCATGGAAAGTGACGCACTTTGGTGGTAAAGCGGCTGATTTTTGATATATCCGCCACGTAAATTGGATCACCAGGATTTTTCGGGAGCAAAGTTGTGAACCTTTTCTGAAAGGAGCGAGCGATGCTTTTAAATCTCATATTGGGTGCGCGGTTACTTTTACAATACTCCGGTGATGATACCGGTGGTGTTTTAGGTGCTATGGCCTTTATCTATCTTATTTTGCTGGTTTTCTACATTTGGGTAGGGTGGAAAATTTTTGTCAAAGCCGGAAAACCCGGTTGGGCGGTTATCATACCGTTTTACAATATCTATGTGTTGCTTGAAATTGTCGGCCGGCCCGGGTGGTGGTTAATTTTATTCCTGATTCCTTTCGTTAATATTATCATAGGCATTATTATCTATGTCGATCTGGCAAAAGCCTTTGGTAAAGGGACAGGATTTGCGCTTGGCCTCATTTTTCTGGGATTCATCTTTTTCCCCATTCTTGCATTCGGCAGCGCCAAATATGTGGGACCGGTGGCGGCGAAATAGCACTGCGAGATTCATCCCCTTGGCGGAAGCTGTCAGCTTCCGCCAGGGGATACTATCGATTACCAACCGTACAATTTCAGATAATACTGATCATGAA
>JAFGSU010000051.1 GCA_016934435.1 Candidatus Zhuqueibacterota bacterium
CCGCAGCCGATGCCGCTGAAATGGAGCGCTCTTACAACGATCCGCATCGTTTCGATTACAAGAAACTGTTTCCTAAATCCGAGTGGGAATTTCTGAGATGGAATCGGGTGGACCTGCTGGGATTTCTGGGGGCGCTTGGTATGGCTGTTGCTGTCATCATTGCTCTGAAACTTATGGTGTCGATTGGCGGATAAACCATCGCTCTCACATTTGCATAGAAAGGGATGAACTGTGTTTGCACGTTTCAGGTTTTTCATAACAATGCTGGCGATGGTTCTGTGTATCGTTGGTGTGACGGCTTCTGCGGCGACAGATGCAGCTTCTGAGCGGGCGCGCGCGCTTCTCAATCGCATGACGACGGCAGAAAAAATTGCCCAGCTGCAATGCCTGTCGAAAGCTGCCGACCTGGAACAACAGGTTGGCGCAGATGGTATCGGAGGGCTCGCGTGCACCGTCCGCTCCCTGGGTGCCAGAGCGGCCGCCGAAAAGATGAATGAGCATCAGCGCTATTTCATCGAAAGAACGCGTCTCGGCATTCCGGTTATATTGCATGAAGAGGCGCTGCATGGGCTGGTCGCCAGGGGCGCGACCGCCTTTCCGCAGGCCATCGGTCTGGCGGCGACATGGAATACAGAGTTGATGTCGCGGGTCGCCGAAGCGATCGCACGGGAGAGCAGGAGCAGGGGTATCCGTCAGGTGCTGTCGCCGGTGGTGAATATTGCCCGTGATGCTCGCTGGGGAAGGGTCGAGGAGACCTATGGGGAGGATCCTTATCTCAGCTCACAAATGGGAGTGGCCTTTTGCCGGCCCTTCGAAGCCATCGGTGTGGTTACCACGCCGAAGCATTTTGCCGCCAACGTCGGCGACGGCGGTCGCGACAGTAATCCGGTACATCATAACGAACGGTTACTACGGGAAATCTATTTCCCGGCCTTCCGGGCCTGCGTTCAGCAAGCAGGCGCTCAGTCGATTATGGCGGCCTATAACTCCCTGGACGGCATACCCTGTTCGTCCAACCACTGGCTGCTGACCAAAATTTTACGCGAAGAATGGGGATTCAGGGGATTCGTGGTCTCCGATTATGGCGCCCTGGACGGCGTCCACAAGAGGCATCTGACGGCGGCCGATGAAGTGGAGACGGCCGCGCAAACGCTCAACGCCGGACTCGAAGTGGAATTCCCCACACGAATATATTATGGCGAGCCGTTGAAAAAAGCAGTACAGGAAGGATTGGTGTCGGAGGCTACACTCGATGAGGCCGTCCTCCGCGTGCTGGAAGTGAAATTTCGCATCGGTTTGTTCGAAGAGCCATATGCCGATCCGCTGGAGGCAGAACGGATCAACGATTCCCCTGAACATAGAAACCTGGCGCTGCAGGCCGCGCGCGAGTCGATCGTCCTGTTGAAAAATGAAGGCCAACTTTTGCCGCTATCCCGCACGATCAAGCACCTCGCGGTGATCGGCCCGGACGCCGATACTGTTCGTCTCGGCGGATACAGTGGTTTTGGCATGAAAACGGTTTCCATTTTGGATGGCCTGCGCGAGAAACTGGGCGTTGAACGCATCATCTATGAAAAGGGCTTTGACCTCAAAGAAAAAAGCTACCTGACGATACCCGCCACGTATTTATCGACCGAAGACGGCCGTAAGGGATTGCGCGGTGAATATTTTGCCAACAAGGAACTCGGCGGCAAACCGGCCCTGGAACGAATCGATGAACAGATTCTGTTCAAGTGGGGCAAAGGGCAACCTCATCCGCTGTTACCCAAAGATCGCTTCAGTGTACGATGGACGGGTTACCTGCGCGGGCCGAAAACCGGCCTGGTGCGGCTGGCGCTTACCACCGACGACGGCGTCCGGATGTGGATCGACGATAGGTTACTTCTGGATAGCTGGCATGATCGCGGCGCCACAACGGATTGGGTCGCTGTTCGGACTGTGGAAAATCGCAAATACAGGGTTCGTATTGAGTATTACGAGAACGGCAGCGATACCTATGCAGAATTTGGCTGGGATTACGGCCAAAAAGAGTCTGTTGTTCAGCAACCGGTCTTGCAGATGGTAAAAAAGTGCGATGCCGCTGTGATCGTGGCCGGCATTCTCGAAGGGGAAGCCCATGACCGCGCCAGACTGGATTTACCAGAGACCCAGGAACGGATGATTCAGGCGGTGAGTGCGACGGGCAAACCAGTCATCGTCCTTTTAGTGGGCGGGGGCGCTATTACCATGATGAATTGGGAGCACAACGTCCACGCTATCCTCATGTGCTGGTATGGCGGCGAAAAGGGCGGACAAGCTGTCGCAGATGTGCTGTTCGGCGATTACAATCCGGGCGGCAGATTGCCGATTACCTTCCCATTGTCCATCAGCCAGACACCACTCTATTATAACTATAAACCATCCGGACGCAGCTACAACTACCTGCAGTTGAGTGGTTATCCGATGTTTTACTTTGGCCATGGCTTGAGCTATAGCGACTTTCACTATAGCGATTTGCAAATAGCGCCGGACAGAGATGCCCTCGGCGCTGAGATCAAGATTTCTTTTAATGTGAAAAATACCGGCACGATGGCGGGCGATGAGGTAGTACAACTGTATACGCACGATCTGGTCGCCAGTGTCGCACGGCCGCTGAAAGAGCTGAAACGATTTAAACGCATTCATCTGCAGCCCGGTGAGAACAGGCTCATCGAGTTTAACCTGTCTCCTGACGATCTATCGTTTCTCGATGCCGATCTACACTGGATTCAGGAGCCGGGTGCGGTCGAAGTGATGATCGGATCATCTTCCAAGGATATCCGGCTACAGTCGCAATTGATCTTATGATCGGCTTAAAGAGTCCTTGGCAGGGTTGAGATCGGAATCGGATGTAGATCGCATCTGAAGAGTATAGACAAGACAATATTTCGCCAAAGAACGAAACTATTTTTACAGTATTTGATTGACTTACTTTTTGTTAGCGAGTACTCGAGTATGCTCATCGATAAAAATAGCCCTGTACCGCAATACTTTCAATTTCAGACCTGGCTTGTGGATCAAATTGAACAAGGAATCTACAAGCCGAAAGACAAGATACCGACGGAAGAAAAGTTTATGCAGATGTCGGGTCTGGCACGATCAACCATAAGGCAGGCCATTCAGAATCTGGTGATACAGGGATACCTCTCCCGTAAAAGAAGATTGGGCACTTTTGTCACGGTTCCTTCGAACATATCCGGCCGATCGAACATCATCGGTATTCTTGTCCATGACATCCGCAGCGGCTACGCCCCTGAATTTTTACGCGGCGCCGGCGATGAAGCCTGCAAAAATAATCTCAGTATCATTCTGTGCTGTACCGACGACCTCTACTCCAGAGCCGAATTTCATGCAAAACGGCTCATCGACCAAGGCGTCAAAGGCATCATTTTTATGCCCACCGCTGCTTCCGATGAAAAAAATACCCAGCTTTTAGCCCGATTTACCCGACAGGGAATACCCGTCGTCACAGTTGACCGAAAAATCCCCAACGTCGAAATTGATTCCGTCACCACTGATAATTTCCACGGCGCTTATGAATTGACAAAACTGCTTATTCAACTGGGTCATGTCAGAATAGCCGTCACCCTGAGCACGAGCATCAGCAGTGAGATGCAGCGCCTGGAGGGCTATAAACAAGCGCTCCTGGATCATGGTATGGCTATTGATCCAACCTTGATCATTACTAACAAGGAACGATTTATAGAATCTCATTATTTACAGTATGCAAAATTTATATTATCTCAGCGGGATAAATTTACTGCCATTGTAGCCGGCAGCGATAGAATCGCTTATGTCATCTATAAAGTTGCCTGTGAAATGCATATAAAAATACCTGAAGAGTTGTCCATTGTCGGGTACGATGATCTGACTTTTCGGGATTCTCACCCGCTCGATCTAACAACCGTGCACCAGCCCATTTATGAAATGGGTCAAGTGGCAATGAGGCTTTTACTGGAAAGGATTGAAGGCAAGGTTCATGAATCAAGGAGTGTCGTGCTTCAATCCAAAATTGTGCAGCGCCATTCAGTTTTACCGCGAAATCGGACGAGCGGGACCATTTTTACATGATCCCGATACTGGTAATCTGAAATGCGATTACCGCATCGCCCTCCATAGTGAAAATCAAAAGGTGCCGAAATGGCAATTATTCATATTCGCCAGTGGTTCCGAAGTAGGTGACCGATCATCAAGGCTGTCACGATCACGACAAAAACTATTTTAGATTTGCATGCATAGGAATAAGTAAATTCGGAGAAGAGATGAAAGGGAAAAAAAAATATATTCAGGTTGGCCTCGGCTCTCGATCCGAGATGTACAGCGAAGCGATCGTACAAACGTTTCGGAATGAATCGGAATTGGTCGGCCTTTGCGATAACAATATCGGACGATTACAGGATCGGATCATCTGGGCCAAGTTGCTAGGGATTGAGGTGCCGGGATATCATGCTGATGATTATGAAAGAATGATCAACGAAACTCGTCCGGATACCGTTATCGTTACCACTCCCGATTGCCATCATGATCAATATATTTGTCGAGCCATGGAGATGGGCTGTGATGTAATCACCGAAAAGCCGATGACCATCGATGAGAGAAAGTGCCAACGCATCCTCGATACACAAAAGAAAACGGGCAAAAACATAAAGGTCACCTTTAATTATCGATATTCACCGCCTCGAACGCAGGTTAAAGACCTTTTGATGCAGGGAGTTATCGGCGATGTGATATCCGTTGATTTTCACTGGATGTTGGACCGTATACACGGCGCGGATTATTTTCGGCGATGGCACCGTAACAAGAGTAACTCCGGTGGCTTGATGGTTCACAAAGCCACGCATCATTTCGATCTGGTGAATTGGTGGCTGTCGACTCTACCGAAATCGGTGTTCGCTATAGGCGACAGGAAATTTTACACCCCGCAAATGGCCGACCGCTACGGTCTTGCCAATCGCGGAGCAAGATGTCATGGTTGTGTCGCTGAGAAACGGTGTGGATTTGGATTGCCTTTGGCTGAAATCGATGAACTGAAAAAAATGTATCTGGTACATGAGATGCACGATGGGTATTATCGAGATCAGTGTGTGTTCAGCGAAATGATCGATATCGAGGATACTGTGGCTGCTGTCGTCACCTATGAGAATGGCGCGAAATTGAGTTATTCGTTGAACGCGTTTATGCCATGGGAGGGGTATGTAGTCGTCTTCAACGGTACAAAAGGGCGTCTCGAACATAAATGCGAGGAAGAGGTTTACGTCAGCGGCGACGGTACCATTCCTGGCAGATTGAAGAAAGAAGGTACCTGGATCAAGATTTATCCGCTCTTTCGGCCGGCGTATGGCGTCGATGTTTGGGGTGGCGCAGGCGGACATGGTGGCGCCGATCCGATTATGCTAAAAGATATTTTTCAGCCTGCTGAAGATGCAGATAAATATATGCGTGCTGCAGATCATCGTGCCGGTGCTTGGTCTATTTTATGTGGTATCGCAGCTAATCGCTCAATTGAAACGGGAAAGCTAATTTTTCTTGAGAATCTAATAAATGATCTTGACAGGCCAGAGTTTCCTCCCATGCCGTCATCGCAGAATCCGGTCGACGTGGAGAAACTGGGAGGCAAATCATGGTATCGTGGTCAAGAAGGAGAACTGTCCGGGTAACAACATTTATACCACCATTGATTGGTGCCGCATGTCAGCCAAGTTAAAAGATTATTGAAGGATTGGATTAAATGAGGAGAATAGTATACCGATGATACAGATTTTGGAACTGGTGAACCATTCAGTTTGTGACAACGTACTTAATATTATGTTAAACATCAAACATGAATAATCAATTGCTGTCAAAAATTATTAATTCGTTGCTGAGGAATAAAGTGGAACGTCGAAAATTACTTAACTTATTATTATCATTTTCCGGTGCACTTATACTCAAACCAACCAATATTATAGGTGAAATCGGAAATGAACATCTACAAACCCGTGCAGCAGCGATTACAAAAGTTCATCTCATATTTAAAACCCACCTGGACATTGGATTTACAGATTTGGCTGAGAATGTTATAAATAGTTATATTGATCATTTTATTCCAAGAGCCCTTTCTCTGGCAGTAGAACTCAGAAAAAATAATTGCCAGGAGAGATTTATCTGGACTACAGGTTCATGGTTGATTTATGAATATTTGAAGCGGGCGTCTTATAAAAGCCGAAATCGGATGGAAGAGGCTATTTATGCCGGAGATATCGTTTGGCATGGCTTACCATTTACGACACATTCAGAACTAATGGATGATTCATTGTTTACACTTGCCACCAAAATATCCGCCGAATTGGACAAAAGATTTGGGAAAAAGACCATTGCCGCTAAAATGACCGATGTTCCTTCACATTCTATCGGCATCGTCCCGCCCCTGCAAAAGGCCGGGATATCTTTTTTACATATCGGTATTAATCCTTCCTCTACACCTCCGGATGTCCCTCCGCTTTTTATCTGGCGGGTGCCTGATGGTTCAGAAGTTATTACAATGTACCAGAGTGACTATGGCAGCATTATGGTCATACCGGGAACCCATACTGCAGTAGCCATTAAATTTACTGGTGATAATCACGGCCCCCAATCTTTGGATTCTATAAGAGAGATTTATTCTGATCTGCAGCAGCAGTTTCCCAATGCTCTGATCGTAGCATCCACCTTGAATAAAGTTGCTGAGGATTTAAATAAAATTCATAAAAATTTGCCGGTAGTAACTCAGGAATTAGGGGACACCTGGATACATGGCGTTGCCAGCGACCCATGGAAAATTTCCCGGTTTCGAGAATTATGCAGGCTACGGAAGGCCTGGTTGAAGAATGGTGAATTTTCGCTCGGCGATTCGATTGATTTTGGATTTGGCCTACCGCTATTGATGATTGCAGAGCATACCTGGGGACTGGATGTTAAATCCTTTCTACAAGACTGGGGAATATATAGAGTGAACGAATTAGCCGTGGCAAGGTCAAAGGAAAATTTTCAAAAAATGGAAACATCATGGAAGGAAAAACGATCCTATTTGAATGATGCCATGCTTGCTTTGCCAGAAAAACTAGCCCAGCAGGCACATATCGCCTGTGACAATTTAGAGCCTCGATTACCCCAAATGGATGGTTTCCAAAGGCTAAACGTTAGAGATATTGAAGGTGGCATAGAGACGACAAGATTTATTGTTGCTTTGGATGCAAATAGCGGCGCTATCAATAAATTAATAGACAAGATGACAGGGCGCAACTGGTCGAGTCCAAACAATCCATTGGGCCTTTTTACGTACCAGACATTTTCAAAAGATGATTTTGAGCGTTTCCAAGATCAGTATCTAACACAAAAACCCAACTGGGCGATTGCAGATTTCGGCAAACCTGGAATTGAAAACATAAATCTAACGAGTAATGTGTGGTTTGCCTCAATGAGGGAGACGTGGGTACAAAAAAATAAGGAGGGAATCAGTCTGCTCATTAAATCTGAGGTGTTAGATCATAAAGGTGAAGCGCCAGGTGGATGTCCGAAATTGCTTGTTACAAATCTGGTTTTTCCTGATGATTCGTCAACAATAAGAATAGATTTCCAATGCTTTGATAAACCGGCAAATCGGCTTCCGGAAGCATTATGGTATTCATTTGTTCCCAGAATTAACCAGCCAGGGAAGTGGTTGTTAAATAAAATGGGAATGAACGTAAATCCGCTGGATGTCATAAAAAATGGTAATCGAAAATTACACGGTGTAATTGATGGCGTATGCTATCAAGAGAAACACCATAGTTTTTATATCGACACTCTGGATTGTCCCCTGGTAGCCCCGGGTGAGAGATCTTTATTGAATTTTAACAACAAACTTGCCGGGGCTGATGAAGGAATGCATTTTTGTCTTTATAATAATGTTTGGGGAACTAATTTTGTTATGTGGTTTGAAGATAATATGCGGTATCGGTTTCAGATAAAAATATAATATGATTTGATTTTGTAAACTCGCGCCCACGAATGGAAAGTCGAACAGAAGAGAGTTCATAATTTCGTTTCTCTGTAGTATAATGAACTTTGGTTCTCTCATGATAAAAGAAGAAAAATTTTCTTGGTTTACAACTGAATCTTATTAGATAAATTAAAAACAGTAAGATGACACCTTTTCAGCAAAAAGTAAATTTTTGTATGTCTGACTTAAAATCCGCAGGTCATGCGTTCGAATCGCATTGGGCGTGTCATAGCTTATTGTTATTGCCAAGGAGATATCACTTCTGCGGTCTCCGCTGTTATTAGAAGCGGAGGGGGAGAATCAGATATGAGAATCGATCCGCCGTGGAGCGTGGCGATCCCAGCTGCAAGGGCAAGGTTTCGGATGGCCTCCCTTTCAGCGGGAATTGTGTCACTCCATGCAATCCTACGCTCCTTATGAAATCCATCTCCTCCACTTCTTAGGACATGGCGGATATTGCTTCATCCGCCTCCGGCAAATTCGCAATGAAAATCATTTTTTATGTCCTTGTGTGAATAATGGCATTTTTGACATACCCAACTCGCACTGGCACTTTCCCCCTACCCCTCACAGATACTCAAAACCACAAATCCTTAAAATTTTCTGGCATTTTTCAAATTTTTTGTTACATTTTATATATTAGTTCGTATATAAGAGATAAAACCGGCGAATAAAAAACCTGTGCAATCGCTTTTCCCATACCGGCTAACAGAATCGTTAAAATTTACCGGATTTTGTATATCCCATAATTATACATCGATACAGCGCGAATAGCTATACTCTATCGGCCGAACCACTCTCCATGATAATTATTTTTATTTCTCAATAGCAGCGCATCAACTCTGGTTGAGCCATGAATAAAAACATATTTTTATTACTGCTGTCTCAACTCTTTGCGTTCTCACTGTTTCCGCGCATCCATGACGATGCTTTTGCCGTCAACCAGCGAGCGGATTTGCAGGATTTCCTCGCTCTGCAACGGCTGGAAACCAAATTCGATCGCCTCTCCCTGGCCGAAGGATTGTCGCAGGTGGTCGTCACCTGTATTCTGCAGGATTCGCGTGGATTTATGTGGTTCGGCACGGTGGACGGCCTTAACAAGTTCGACGGCTATACGTTCACTCTCTTGCGCAACGACTCGCGCGATGCCAACAGCCTGTCGCATAACTTTATCCAGGCCATTTGCGAGGATCATGAGGGCATCCTGTGGATCGGCACCTTCCAGGGCGGACTCAACCGCTACGATCCGATCACCGAGCAATTTCAACGCTATCGCCATGATCCGCATGATCCTGCCAGCCTCAGCAATGATATCGTCAACGCCATCTATGAAGATCACGAGGGCAATATCTGGGTGGGCACCAATTCCGGCCTCGACCGCTTTAACCGGCAGACCGGCTCCTTTCAGCATTTTCGCCATGACGACTGGAACACCAACAGCCTGAGCAACAACCGCGTCCGCGCCATCCTACAGCATCCCGGCGGGTGTCTCTGGATCGGTACCCACGGCGGAGGTCTGGATTGTTTTAACTGTCAAACCGGACGCTGGACCCACTATCAGCACCAGCCGTCCAATCCGCATAGCCTCAGCAGCAACTCGGTGAACACTTTGTACCTCAGCGGCGACAGCCTGTTGTGGATCGGCACCGACGACAACGGCCTGGATCAGCTGCAATTGCGCGCCACATCGCAAGCCAGATTCAAACATTTTAAACAGTCTGCGTACCGGACCAACAGTCTTTCTAATAATATTATTAACTGTATATATGAAGATAAAAACGGATATCTCTGGATCGGCACCGCCAATGGCGGTCTGGATGTATTCGATCCGGGGACGGAGCGTTTCGTTCATTTCCGCCATCAAGAGGGCGATTATAAGACCATCAGCTCCAATAACATCTGCTCGATCTATGAGGATCGCTCGGGTATTTTATGGATCGGCACTTTTCGCGGCGGCATCAGCAAACTCAATCGCGCTAAAATCCAGTTTGCGCACTATTTCCCCAGTCATGATGATCCAGGCGGTTTGAACCGTCATTTCATCCACGCCCTTTATGAGGACGACCTGGGGGTCATCTGGGTGGGCACTTTTGGCGCGGGGCTCATCGGCTATGATCGCCGGAGAGATCAATACAACGAATATCGCCATGTACCCAAAGATCCCAACAGCATCAGTCATAATCGCGTGCGCACTATTTTGCGCGATCGTTCAGGGCAATTCTGGATCGGGACCGACGGCGGCGGCCTCAATAAATTCGATCGCCTCACCGGCCGATTTAAACGATTTATGCATGACCCACAGAATGTCAACAGCATCCGCCATAACGGCATTCGCGGGCTTTATGAGGACCGGGAGGGATTTCTCTGGATCGGGACTTTTGGCGGCGGATTGGACCGCTTTGATCCGCGTACGGAAACGTTCACTCATTTCAGCACAAATCCGGATAATCCTTTCAGTATCAGCAGCAATTATGTCCGCGCCGTGGTTGAGGATGATTCAGGTTATTACTGGATCGGAACGGAAGGAGGCGGCTTGAACAAATTCGATCCCGCCACGCAACAGTTTTATCATTTTCGCGCCGATGCGGACGATTCATCGAGTTTGAGTAATGATTATATTTTTTCTATTTACCGCGATCAAGAGGGAATCTTATGGATCGGCACCTGGGGCGGCGGATTAAACCGGTTTGATCCGAGAACCCTTTCTTTCACTGTTTTTACCGAAGCGGCCGGGCTGGCGGATAATGTCGTCTACGGCATTCTTGAGGACGAGCAAGGTTGTTTGTGGATGAGCACCAACAAGGGCATCAGCAAGTTCAATCCCGCGACATCGACCTTTACCAATTATACCGTCGAGGACGGTTTGCAGAGTCTGGAATTCAACGCCGGCGCTTTTCATAAAAGCAAATCCGGAGAGCTGTTTTTCGGCGGCGTCAACGGCTTTAATGCATTCTATCCGCAGAAAATCGAGCAAAACCGGCATGTGCCGCCGGTGGTAATCACCTCTTTTTCAAAATTCAACCAA
>JAFGSU010000052.1 GCA_016934435.1 Candidatus Zhuqueibacterota bacterium
CTGCCGCTTTTTTGCGCAAAGTTAGGCGCGCCTAACAAAGTACGGTGCACCGTACTTTTCGTGGCACGGCCGACGTGAAAAATCGTCCAAAATCGAGGCTGCCCGGCTATCTTCATAAGAGCGTCGACTGCTTTTTCAGCAGGAGAGGCAGAGTCGTATTTCTTTTCAGGCTGGAACCACGGGTCGGATATTCTGTCCATCTTCTCGACGTCGCTTCAGAGTCAAATATTATGGTCTGGTGGTTTTTGCCTCGGTAGCCGCATCTTTATCCGCCGGCGCTGACTGTCTTTCAGAGAAGATCGCGTAAAATCAAACGTCATCTACCATGAAAGTACGCAATAGCCGGGATTTTCTCGCATTGACCTTTTTTGATAGAATCCATTTCTGCAGCTCTTGTGCTGCTTTTGAAATGATGTCTGTCAAATCGTATCGAAAGCGAACCATATCGAGTCGGTTGAATTTTCGGCCGGCTATATTGCAATCGTTCAAATCCCGAATGACATAAAGAATATTCGAGTATTTATCGTACAGGTCGGTATCGGCTATTACATAGGCGATAAATTCACCCTGGGTACACATTACGGCATCATAGCACCCCTCCGAGAGTATTCGATCGGTTTTTTCAACCAATTTATCCGCCAAAGAAAAATCAGCCTTGCCTACTTCGCAAATCATTTGCGACACAGGAAATCGTTTTATATCCAGTTTCACATGTCGATAATTTTCCGCCTGGGTTAACAGGCCCCGGATAATATTCTCGTATGGGGATATTTCCAGATCGTCTACAACTGCAAGAATTCGTTTTTTCTTTTTTTTGCGTACAAGATATCTGCATATTTCACCCCCTACCCGATAGGAATCGTAGCCGAAATACGGCAGATCGACATCGGGATAAGTACGATCTACAACGACGACAGGGATATCTTCGGAAAGTTTTTTGAAAAAATTTCCATTCCGAAGCTTTTCTTCCGGCCAAACCATCAGGCCGCGTATACCGTTACCTACAAGATTCTCAGCCACTTTGCGTTCCATTGCAGGGTCATTATGGCTGGATCGGATGACAACGAGATTTTGTTTGTCAGAGAAGGCAGCCTCGAGATGGGCCAGAACGTTTCCGCTAAAAACCATATCCAGGGAATAAGGATGAATAAAACCGAAGAATATCGCTGCACTGCGGGCGTCCTGCCTGGAAGAAATTATTTCTATTCTTCGCCCGTGATGTAATTTTATCAATCGCTCCTCTTCCAGTCCGCATAAAGCACGGTGAATAACCGTAACACTTACATTGTAAAACTTTGAAAGTTCCCGAACCGACGGCAGATATTCATTATATTCACCGAGGCGAATTTTCTGCTTGACCATACGCGACACCTGCATATAAAGCGGCTCGCGTTTGCCTGTGGCAGTATTACCGATAATCTGTTTTTCCTGTTTCATTACTTATTCAAAGGAATATTTATAACGTTAATCGTAGCCGGAGACAATATCAGGTGCTTTAGCTCCTTCGCGGTAACAACTCTTTCATGCCATTGTACCGTATCGTATTTGGTTATATTGTTTGCAGTGATATCCAAGCCTTCACCAAGTGTTTTCATCATGATATTATCTGAAATTTTTCCGTCAAGCCCATTCAATTTCAGGCAAACCGACAATTTATTCTCAAGGTTCCTGTTTATCAAAATCACGGTCAATTTTCCACGTGCCGCATCCATTGCCGCATACGCACTTACCGGATCGTACGAGTGCGACACAATATCTGCCGATTTGACCTTATGCATTCTCCTTTGAAAATCCGCTTTCAGCTGCGGCACATTATTTTTCACTTGAGTTTTCAGCAACTCACCGCTGAAATATTTGGAAAATGCCATAATTGCCAGGCCGGGAACCGTATAGTGCGGATCATCCGGGGTCGTCCACTTGCCCACATCTATGAACTGGAAACACGGATGCCCGGTCAACGCATGAAACGACATCCTGTCCACGCCCATTTCCAGCATTTTTCCTATCCAATCGCAAACAACCAGGCCGTGCGAAATATTCTGCATAAGCATAATCCCGCCGGGCCCTTCCTCATCTTTTTGAAAAGCATTGAATTCCGTAACCCAAAGTTGCCACTTCGGATTGGTTTGCTTTACCTCGCGACAAACTTTTTCCAAATCTTTGGAAAAATCGACCGCTGCCAACATGGAAGCCGTCTGCTGTTCAAAGGTCTCATTCTTGCGGCCTGGAATCTGGCCCGACAAATAAAGGTGAAGCGAAATAGCATCAAAAAGGTCGGGGTCGGCATTGTTCAGCAGGTCGGGCATCCATGTATCGGCATCGGCAGAATTGAACTTTCCGTCATAGCGACCTACAAATCCCTGGATAATGGTTTTGGCCTTCGGATTGGCCTTTTTGATATATTTTGCAAATTTATTTGCAATCACCGCATATTGTTGGCCGGTCCAATATATCCAGTCTTCATTTCCTATTTCCCACCATGACACTCGTCCTTTCAATAGGCGCACCCACCTGGCGGCGTAATCAGCTGCCTGGGATATATTACCCGGGGCAAGCAATACCTTGCTGTCCTCGAAGCTGGAACCTGATTTCCCTCGAAACTGATACGTATTTATCTGAAATACCGGCTCAAGCCCCATTTGTTTACAAGCCGTCAAAATATCGCTTGAACTCAACGCGAATTTATTTTTATGCGGGCTATAGCTTTGCATGGGTTTATCCCACAGATAAAATTGAGCGCTGGTGCCATTCGGAAAACGCAGCCACTTCAAATTCATATCTTTAATCGCCTGGACGGAATTCTTATTTTTAATCGCGCTTCCAAAATAGTAATCGTAATGTTCCGCGCCGCTGCCGATATAATTTTTGTCAAGCTCTCGCACCGGTTTTCCGGCATCGATGGTTATTTCTACATCCACTGCCGCAAAAGTTTGAATCGATACAGCAATGAACATTCCTGAAAGTATCGCCGCAAATCTGCTTATACGCATAGTATTTCTCCAGTAAAATCTACAAACCATTTATAACTCTATTTTCTTCATAATCCTCGATACGCCATTGATAAAAAAACAGGGTTGTATTTTGAGACACGGGCCTTTTCCGGACAATCAGGAATATATACAGAAGCAGACATAATAAACACGAAGCTGTCAAACAGTACTAATCCTTTCCGCTCCAGCGTTTGTTCCATTCGGAGCGTTCCGGAGTGCCTGTTGAATCGTAATACGACCCCGTATATTCATATATAGTCTCCGCATGACCATCAGCACAAACTACATTGGCACCCTCTTCCGAATGAGTGTGCGAAAGATTCATATCGTGAAATGCATCAATTCCGGTGGACATACCTATGACTTGAAGCGAAGTTACGGTCTTTCGGTCGACCAGTAGAAAAAGATCGGCTGGGTTGGAATTCAAAGATAATATATCACCGCTAACCCCCAGCCCCAGCTCCTCCTCCGGAACATAACCGATATATCCGTTATACCCGTAACTCCTTGCCCATCCCGGGGAATGACCAAGATAATCGTCAATAACCCGTTCCTCATCATCAGCCGGGCACTTTAACAGTTCCGGCACGATCAATTCCGCTGAAATCATCTGCTTATCCCACCATGTCGTCCATTTTTTATACGGCCTCATGGGCGGAAATTTTCCATCGTCGTCGACAGAATATAACGCAAAACTGCATCCGATCTGTTTAAGATTGTTCAGGCACATTACTGATTTGGCAAGATTTTTGGCACGATTAAGCGACGGCAGCAGGATGCTCACCAGCAGGGAGATGATGGCTATCACGACCAGCAATTCAATAAGCGTGAAACCATGTAGGGGTAGGCGCCGTGATATGGTACCATGACGCCGTGTGACAAATTTATTCCTTTTACCCCTTACA
>JAFGSU010000534.1 GCA_016934435.1 Candidatus Zhuqueibacterota bacterium
TAAAATCAGCCATCTGCTGACCGGGGAGCCGCAAGATTTGGATGACCTTCTTGAAATATTGAGAGAAGCTAGGGAAAAACGATTACTGGATACCGATGCCCTGTCCATGATTGAAGGGGTTCTACAAGTATCCGAAATGCGGGTCAGGGATATTATGATTCCGCGTATTCAAATGGTGGTAGTGCCGCGTGACGCAGAGCTCGACACCATCTTTCCGCTGGTTTTGGAATCGGCGCATTCACGTTTTCCGGTTATTGAAGATGATCGCAGTAAAGTTGTCGGTATTTTGCTGGCAAAGGATCTGTTGGCGCACGCCTTGCAAAATAAGCATCTAAAAGTTGAAGAAATCATGCGTCCGGTCAATTTTGTTCCGGAAAGCAAACGCTTGAATGTTTTGCTGAAAGAATTCCGCACCAACCGCGATCACATGGCGATTGTGATCGATGAGTATGGATTGGCGGCCGGTTTGGTCACCATTGAGGACGTGTTAGAACAAATTGTCGGTGAAATCGAGGATGAATACGATGAGCAGGAAGATGAAGGCTATATCTCCCAGCGCAGTGAAAATGAATTCATGGTCAAAGCCTTAACGCCGATAGAAGAATTCGATGACTATTTTTCCACGCATTTGGAAACGGACGAGTACGATACCGTTGGCGGATTTATTGTCAGCCAGATGGAGCACATGCCCAAAAAAGGCGAAAGCCTGGTTGTCGATAATTTACGTTTCGAAATAATCAGGGCTGATAATCGGCGTTTGCACCTGATTAAGTTAAAAAAAACGACTAATGGAGGAGGATAGCAGGTGTGAGCAAACAAACGGTATTGGTCACCGGCGGAGCCGGTTATATTGGCAGTCATGCGTGTGTTGAACTGCTGGAGGCTGAATATCAGGTTGTCGTTGTCGATAATCTGTCTAACAGCAAACCGGAGTCTTTGCGCCGGGTGGAGCGGATAACCGGCAAATCGCTACAGTTTTATGAGGCGGATATTCGCGACAAGCAGGCGCTGGCAGCGATTTTCAATCGGGAGTCCATCACTGCCGTTATGCATTTCGCCGGATTAAAGGCGGTGGGCGAATCGTGTGCACAGCCGTTAAATTACTATCATAACAATGTATATGGCACACTGGTGCTGGCTGAAGCCATGTCCGAGGCCAATGTCAAGCAACTGGTATTCAGCTCTTCCGCTACCGTTTACGGGGAATCCGCATCTGTCCAGTATGCCGAGGATTTTCCTTTAGGCGCGATCAATCCCTATGGGCGGTCCAAATACATGATAGAGGAGATTTTGCGCGACCTGTCGGCGGCCGATAGTGTCATTGGGGCGCAATCTCCCTGGAAAATCGCCTTGTTGCGCTATTTTAATCCGATCGGTGCGCACGAAAGCGGCTTGATCGGCGAAGACCCCAATGGCATTCCCAATAACCTGATGCCTTATGTTTCGCAGGTGGCCATCGGCAAACTGAAGCAATTATCCGTATTCGGCGATGACTATCCGACTCATGACGGCACCGGTGTCAGGGATTATATTCATGTGGTCGATCTGGTCAAAGGCCATCTCAAGGCATTGGACGTGCTGCAGAGTGAAAAATTCGAGTTGGGCGGATGCAAAGCCTATAATCTCGGTACAGGCAGAGGTTATAGCGTGCTTGAAATCATAAAAACCTTCGAAGCGGTTACCGGGCGAAAAGTCGATTACAAAATTGCTCCGCGCCGGGCGGGGGATCTTGCCGAATGCTTTGCCAATCCTGAGTTGGCATATAAGGAACTTGGCTGGAAGGCAGAGAAAAACCTTGATGATATGATTGCGGATACCTGGAACTGGCAGTGCCAAAATCCGCAAGGGTATGTTTAAGAGTAACTTTCGGATAAGGTCGAAACCCTGTTAAAGTTGATCATTATTCCTTGCTGGTTTTAGACCTCGGCCTTCAGGCTGAAAGGAGCGCCCGCAACAAGCGAAGCGAAGTTGTTTTCTTGGGCGCGGATTGGGAAGGGGATGCAGCCCCTCTTCCCAATCATTGGCGTCATCCCGCAGGGATGTTTCCTTATTGCTTGGCATTATAAAGCAGGGTCTTGCATGATTATTCTATAAGGAAATTAATTGCATGCTTAATAACCGGTTTTTAAAGTAACGAGGCAATTCCTTATAATTATTTGCTAGTCGTTTTCTTGGCTGTTTTCACGCTTTTCTTTGTTTTGATCACGGATTTGATTCTGCTAGTGCTTTTTGCTTTAGCCGTTCTCCGGGGGGTGCGGATCTTCTTTGCTTTAGCCGTTCTCCGGATTTTGCGGGCCTTCTTTGCTTTGCTTGCTTGCTTGGTTTTATTTAATCTTTTGATCTGTCTGGCTTTGCTCTTGTTAATGCCATCGCCCTGCGCCAGTCGAGTTGAAGTAGCCGGATGACTGCCGCAGCCTAGCTGATAAGGCGGGGTTCCGACAGATCTGATTTGTATGGAATTAATGTTTTTTGATGAGGGAGGGGCAGGTTCTTTGGCGAACCCGGCATCCATTAACTGAGTCATGAGTTGATAGCGTTCCTTGCTGGTCATTCCGCCTAATACCACTCCGATCAATCGGTGACCATTCTTATGAGCCGAAGCCATCAAGTTATAGCCCGACCCGCAGGTGAATCCTGTCTTCATGCCTTCCGCGCCAGGGTAGTTTTTTACGAAAGCATTGATGCTGCGTAAAGTGGTTCCTTTGTAATCAAAATTTTTAGCCGAGAAAAACTCATAATACCGGGGAAAGTCACGTTGGATTCGCCAAGCCAAAACCGCGAGATCTCGTGAAGTGGTGACTTGCATGTCATTGGGAAGTCCGGTCGCATTCATGAATCGGGTGCTGCGCATTCCCAATGCGTGCGCCTTGGCTGTCATCATCGCTCCAAAGTTTTCTTCAGTGCCTCCCAATTCTTCTCCAAGAACGACAGCCACATCATTGGCGGAGCGCGTGATGACCGCCAAAACAGCCTCTTTGACGGTTAGTTTTTCTCCCTGCCTCAAGCCCAGCTTGCTATTCGGTTGCTGAGCAGCGTGCCTAGAGGCAGTCAATTTATCATCCAGACTGATTTGACCTTTTTTTAACGCGTCAAAGGTCATGTAAAGCGTCATGGTTTTAGTGAGGGAGGCTGGAAACCAGAGATGATTTGCCTCCACCTCGTGCAATATGCGGCCGTTATCGGCATCTATTACGATGGCGGCGTATCTTCCGTAACTGATTTCAGATACGAAAAATAACAAAACAGGCAGCAAAATAAGTCGAATGAATTTCACGTTTAGTAATAGGAAGTTGGTTTATTAAAAATTTGATTGATAGCTAAAGCACGGTTACGAGCTAATTTTGCATTTGTTAAACCTAACGAATAGTACAAGTGAAATTTAAACGCGCATTATACCAATTGAATTAGTGATACGCTGCCGGAATCGATATGAAACCTGTCCGGTTAAGTACTGCCACTATCCGCGGAGTTGTGAAAAATAAGTTATAAACCATTTGACATTTTTGTATTTTTTTATCATTGGCAGTCTGGTTGCGACAGGCTGATCTACATACAAACTAATGTTCAATTTTAATTGAACATTTGTCTTAAGCATAATCAGTGCTATTGCTAATAACAACTTAA
>JAFGSU010000535.1 GCA_016934435.1 Candidatus Zhuqueibacterota bacterium
CGACGAGGGCGCGGTTGAGGCCGCATTTGTTGGCCACCACATCGTCGCGGTCGAAATCGCGATAGGTGAGCAGCGATTCATAGTTGCGGCGGACGCGGCGAAATTGCTCCTCGCTGAGCTGGCCCTTTTTATAGGACTGTTCCGACTGTTGATAGGCCGCTTTAAGGCTGTCGATCTGTTTTTGCAGCCGTTCGGGCCGGTTGTTGAGAATCGTCGTCGGCGCCGCCTTGATGATGTTGTATTCGATGCGGCTGCTGAGGAGGTTGTTTTCAGCCTCGCGCAGGGCCAGGCGGTAGGTCGCGTCCTCGATGAGCGCTAACAGCTCGCCTTTGCGTACGAATTTGCCGTTAGAGGCGTTGAGCGAATCTAGCCGTCCGCCGCTCTGTGCCGTGATTTCGGCCTCGCGCACCGGCCGCGCCAGTCCGCTGCAAGATACCCACAGGATCAAGTCCTGCCGCTGGGCAATACAGGTTTGCACCGGAAAGACGATGCCGCCGGCGGTTTTTACGGTGGGTTCGGAAGCCGCTTCCTGCCCCCCGGGGCCATCCTGGTGGAATAGGATGTAGGCGAGGATGGCGAGGAGGAGGAAGATAAGAATGAAAAGGATGATTTTTTTCATGATAAACTTATGTGGTATCAGATCAATCCATGCGATTTACCATGCGAAAGCCCGGTTAATTCATGAAATGGATTAATGTTTTTCTTTTTCAATGGAAATAGCCGTTCTATTTCCATAATTTCAAAATGCACATGCACCGGCGTGGTGATGGCGTTGCCGCTGTTGCCGGCAAAGCCGATGATCTCGCCCTGGCCGACATGATCGCCGGCGCTAAACCCTGCATAGCCGTTGAGATGGGCGTAGTAGAACAACCGGTTGTCGTCACCGAGGATCCACAGCGCATTGCCCCCTAATGTATTGTTGCCTTTGCGGACGATCACGCCCGCCTGAGCGTTTTTTATGGGGGTGTTCAATCGACAGAACATGTCGATGCCTTGATGCACACGACCCTGTTCGCGCGGCGCGCCAAAGGTATCCTCGAAAGGCAGAGTCAATTGGCTCGCGTCGATGGGAGCGATGATCGGCTGTGTGGATCGCTTGAAATAGTTATAATGAAAATAAATCCTCCAATCGGCGCCGATGAAATTGACCAGAATCGTGATATTTATCAATAATGCGACAAGAAGCAAGACGTCGAAAAATTTCGACAATGGATGCCGCCGGCGATTCGGCTGAATGCTATTTTGTCGGGTGGTCGGCATGGCATGTTGCCTATTGATCTGCCTGCACCGTTTTTAAAAGCGCTTTGATTTCTTGTTTCATTTCATCGATGGCCGGTGACGGGACTTTTTCCCTGAACCGGATGACTGTGCCAGCCATCTGACGGGCCTGATCGAGCATATCATGATTAAAATAGAGTTTTGTCAGCAGATACAAAGGATAAAACCGGTTGGGAATGATGCGATAGGCCAACCGATAGTGATATTCAGCTTTCTGAATATGGCCCAGCGCAGCATAACTGTTGCCGAGAGAGATATGTATGTTGGGATCGGCGTATCGCTGCCGGGCTTTTTGCAGCAGCTCGATGGCTTTGTGATGATCTCCCATCAGGCTGAGCGTGCCACCGTAATTGAGGAGGAATTGGCCTTCATGCTCAAGATGGGGATATAATTTTTCATAGCGTTCGACGGCCGGGCCGTATTGCTGCATCAGGGCAAGCTGAACGGCCGTATGCCATTCTTTATAATTAAAATACGATTTTATGGTATAATTCAGCAGCAAAACGGCTGCAATAATCATGAATCCCGAGGCGGGAATAAGAATCTGTTTTTTCAATTTTACGGTCAAGAGCGTTTGCCGATGTTTAGCGATAATCGCGATGATAAAGACCGCGTTTATGGCCGTGGGCAGAATACTCAGAGGGAATGATCCGAACATGAATATCAATATCCCGATTAAGGACGCTTTGGCGGAAATCAGCAGGGGGTTCGGCCTGGCGGGTCTGGTGGCGCATAAAAAATAGATCAGGGCAAGAAAAAGCAGCAAGCCGGGAATGCCCAATTCGGTCAAAACTTCCAGGTATTCGTTGTGGGCGTGGTTTACGTTTCCCGAGAGCCATTTTTCATAATCATTTTGCGGATGTTGCGCAAAGTATTCAGCCTGATAATAGCCATATTCCATACCATAGCGGCCGAAGCCCATGCCCAGGATGGGATGGTCCAGGAACATCCGCCAGGAGACTTTCCACATCAGGAACCGGCCCTGGATCGAGTCGGGTTTAAAGGTGTACAGGGCGTAGCCGGCCAGCAGGGTTAAAAGCAGACCTCCTGCAACGGTTACGGACGTTGCGAGCTTGCGGGAAAAAAGAGACGAAAGCCGGGTTCGGTATGCGTGAGCCAAAATGAAGAGGATGCCGGCGGCGGAAGAGATCCAGGCATTTCGGATCATGGTGGCGGGCAGTACCAGGATGATCAGGATGAGAAAGAGACCGGCGAACCATTTCAGGGTTTGATCTTTGGACAGGAGGTAGAGCCCGAACGCAAAGGGCGTGATGGATGTGATGTAGCCGGCCAGGGCATCGGGATTGGCAAAGGTGCCGGTGAGTTTGAACAGCAGATGGAGCGACGGCAGCAGTCCATATAGTTGCAGCAGGGCGATGCCGCCTTGCAGGATGCCGGCGGCGATGAAGGCGATGCTGATATGCGCTAAATATTTTGTGTTTTGCCGTACCGTGAATAATATTCGAACCAGCCAATAGTAAAATAGCAATAAATGACAGGTAATAAAGTTCCTGCCAACTAGTTCTACAAGGGGAAAGGAAATACTCGCAGCTAAAAGAAAAAGATAAAATAGTAACAGGACTATATCAACAGAATTCAACTCAATGGTTACGGGCGGCTTTATTGACAACAGACACATAGCGGCTGAAATGAGGAGGATGCCCGACATAGCCAAGAAATAGAGCCATTTGGCGGTCTCGATGCCGTTGGTGATGGAAAATTTGTAAAAAAGGGATGTTAGAAAAATGAAAACAACAAGGATGAAAAAAATCATTTTATATCTTTGCGTCATGATTAAATATCCTGATGCGGTAGATGGAGTGATTTTAGGGGTAAAATAACTTACACATTATTTGTCAGATATTTGAAGTTATATGTTTTTCTACCCAGATTCTGTGTTAAATTAAAAAACCTGTTGGAATATCCTTCATAAATCATTAAATTTTATTGCGATACAAAACTTATTGATTTA
>JAFGSU010000536.1 GCA_016934435.1 Candidatus Zhuqueibacterota bacterium
AAACAGGACCAGACGGCATCGCGGCCGAAATACCAGGCATACCCGGGTCTGCCGTTGACCTTGTGACCGCCGTCCCAACCGCGCGCCGTAGTACCGTAACCTGCCAGCAGGGCGGTGCCCAGATCAGGTGTGGTCGACCAGAACCGGTCGATGGCTACCAGTTTCCACAGATAGCCGGTGTTGAAATGCTCATCCGGCGATCGTACGATGGTATGGTTATCGAAAAGGTTCTCATAATGCTGCACCACTTCGTTGTAAATCCGGGAGGGTTGCTGCAGGATCGATCGATAGGCGCGGTCGGCATCGGCGTATCCCTGATCACCGGCGCCAAAGGCAATGTTGAGGGTATAATCATTTTCTGCATTCAGGTCATAAACCGCCGCCATCAGCAATTGGTTTTCAAGATTCCCCTGCCCGCCAAGTACATTATCACGGTAGAGCAGGGAATCGCAGGCGCGAAGCAGGTGCGATGATGGTTGAATATCCGCACCAAGGATCGCATAGAAATCGCCGCTGTGGTCGCGCAGGTGAAACGCACCGGAAGCATCGTCGTAACCATAATATATGCTGCCCAGACTGCCCTGGCGATAGGGCCACATCCAGCGCAAATCGCCTCTTGCTCTGACGATGAGCTTGCACGGTTTGTCGCTTTCGATATGGATCAGGCCGGCGTGATCGTGTAAAGCAGCAAAGATCACCTCCCTGATGACACGGGTGTCGGAATGATAGGTGCGTACAATGCCTTCCGGTCTGGCTTCAAAACGACAGGGCCATTGCCGCAGCCACTGCAGCGAATCGCCCTGGACGATGGCGACGTCGATGTCATAAAAGGCGCGAAACGGATGCACCCAGACCTCGTCGATGCCGCCGCTTTCTTTTCCCATGATGATGCAGCGCCGGCCGATGACGTCGTAAAAATTTTCCGTCGCCGGTTCGCGGCGCAAGGCCAGATCAGTGGACGGCATATGCCTCAGCAACCGATTCTTCGATGGCTTTGGGGGTGTGGATGCTATCGTAAATGCTCTGGCCCGATTTTCATCGTTGACCCAATAGGTTGTCTTTCGCCCTGATACGTCGTGTAACAGATAATTTATAGCGTTGTGTAAAAACAGACCGGTATGTTCCCGCAGATAGTTGGGGCGGCTGAAATGGATAAACGCGCCTACGGAAATGATCCTTCTCGGACCGTATTCGATGACGAGCCTGTCATCCTGATGCAGAAAAATAAAAGCCTTTTCCACTCCGACGGCCTGTCCTTCGCTCGGCCACTGATCGCCGAAATAACCGATGCGCGCTTGCTGATGATCCACATTGGTATGCCAGAGATAGACGCCGCCATGAAAGCCGTTGAAGAGCGGATGGCCGCGAAAGCTCTGAAAGCCGTATTTACGGCCGGTTTCCTCATCTTTGATGTCGACGCTGTCCACTACTGGCGCAGTGCTTTCCACACCCAGCCAGTGAGGGATCAAAGCGGCATAGTCGGTCAGCAGCAATTTCCCACCCTGCTTGTAATAGTCGACGAGGATGGTTTGTGCATCGTCTTGGGATCGCAACAAAGTCCATTCAGATTCGGAAGCCAAGTGTATGAAGATTAAATCGGGATTTAGTGCGGTTATATTTTGCAGTGATGCCAGTTCAGCTTTAATCCCCTCCTGTTGCTGCAACCAGGTCCAGGCCGCAGCCGATTCAACTGAAGTGGTTGCATCAATTGTCAGCAATCCGATCACCGGGGTTGCAGCCGAAGCGATGGAAACAGCAATGAAAAGGATGCAAAGCGTTTTCAACATCCGGCCCTCCACAATGGTTCCACAGAACAACGTCAATGGCAGGTTTCCGGCAAAGATGTTCCTATTGGCAGGATACCAACCAACATCTCCCCTCCCTATTTCCTTATATCCCTATTCTCCTTATTACCTAATTCTCCCTATTCCATCATTCCCTCATTCCCCTAATTCCGGCTAAAGGTAAGAGTATGTTTCCAGATACGGCTGTTCGGTTTAGCGCGGGTCAATCCCTCCTTTTCTTCTCCTGCATAATGTTATACTGCCGCCAGGCAAATTGCACAGTGTTACTGCGCAGGCCGAAGGGTTTGATCGAGGTCTGCGGATTGTTTAGCAAATCACGCAGACTGCCGGCCGGATGCTGGTGTGAGAATGGGCCTTGCACTAACGAGCCGTAGGAACCGAACATTTTCTCTTCGCCATTGAATGGCAGCGGATCCGAGCCATAGAGCAGACGAAAGCCTTTGCGCACAGCCCGGCGCATCAACCGCGGGGTGGGCCAGATAGTCGGTCGCATGGTGGTATCGCTGATGAACAAAGCGCCGGGATTCTGGTCGATGATTTGTCTGACGATTCGCCCGCGTTTGAGGAACCACTTACCGGGCGCCCAGTTGAGGGCGACGACGGCGCCCGCTTCTTGCAAAATTTTTATGCAGTCAAAAACATCATACTGCCGATCCGGTAACTCAAAATGGGTTATTAATGCGCAAAGCTCCAATCCCTCCCGCGTCACAATCTGCCGGCCGGGCATGATGTACAAAATAGGTTCGCCCCGGTTCAGAAAAGCCAGGGCCTTTTTCTCGGCCGTTCTTTCAATTTTATACTCACCTATCTGGCGCTGGTCTGCAAGACTTTTGTATCGGTGACAATCCGAACGCTCCGTCAACAACCAGGCTCGTGCCTGGATCGGTTGCGCTCCCTGAGTTAAATACTTGTTCATATTCTCGATCGATCGCCTGACGGCAAAGGGTAAATCGCATCCGGGGTAAAGGTGTACGTGGGCGTCGAATTGTATGAAAGCGTTTTCCATGGATTTAGATTCCTTTTCTATCTATTATGAATGCTATCATGACCCGGCACAATCTTATCCCCAAACTCGGCCTAAACCCGCGAACTGATCTACACATGTGCCACCCACAGGGTTACTTTATTAACCTGCAGGCAGCGAATAGGTGTGATCATTACCCGGGAAATAAACAGCGGCGGGGCATTTTTTCGGAATTGTTAATTTGGTGCAAAAAATGGCAAAAATATCATAACCCATTTTTAATAGTTATATGGATTCCATCGATATGGCCACATTCCGTGTCACCAGGCGAACAAAACAGAGGACCGGCCATTCACGAGCCCCTTTTTAAAACCGTAGCCGCGAGAACAATATTTCAGTGGCGGCAATCAAATATAAATGAATCAAAGTAAATTGTCAATGATAAAAACCATACACAATATGATCCGAATTGTATCATACACCGTATCAGCGCCCAAAGGTATAAAAAATATTCAGGTGGATGATGCAGTATCGGCTGAGTTCGCAGGTTGGCAAAGCATTTTGGTCATAACCATGAACAACCACACTATTAACTAAAAACAAAACCATAATTGTGCG
>JAFGSU010000537.1 GCA_016934435.1 Candidatus Zhuqueibacterota bacterium
CGCGCCGTGGCCAGGTTCATGAAATTGATGCAGGCGATGGCGAGCACCAGGAAGGCGATGAGGGAAAAAACAATCACATCGGCGATTGCACCGTTCGCCTCGATCTCCGAATCGAGGTGGGAGCGCAGATGGATGTCGGTCAAACCCTGCAGCGTCAGCCGGGTTCTTTCATTCTCATCGACCGCGTAATGTCTTTTGATGAAATCGTCGAGCCGGGCCTCGATGTTTCGGATATCTGACTTTTGATGGACGAGCAGGTAGGTTGCGTAATTATTATTCTCCCATCCCTGCATGGCCTCTTCGCCGACAATGCCGACATAAGTCCGGAACGAGGCGAGAAAATCGGCATGGAAGTGCGAGTTCCGTGGCATCGACCGAATGACGCCGGTGATGACAAAGTCAGCCTCCAGGCCCGACCTGTCAAAATGAAGCGTCCGGCCCAAGGCATCGCTCGATCTGAAATACTTTTTTGCCATCTCATCCGTGATGACCATGGTGAAGGGATTTCGCAATGCCGACTGCGGATCACCCTGGATCATCTCGAATGAAAAGAGGTCGAAGAAACCGTCTTCTGCGAAAAAAAATCGTTTTTCCTTGAACCGCCGTTGTCCGCTTTCGAGCAGGCATTCATCCACTTGAAGCAAGCGCACGGCCCGTTCGACCTCCGGAAAATCATTCTGCAGAAGCGGAGCGATGGGCGGCGCCACATGCCCTAAATGGAGGTTCACCGCGCCGTCGGCGTTCGTCCAGAGTCGCGTCACCCGGACGATACGATCCGCGTTCACATGAAAACGGTCGTAGCTCAGTTCGTCCAGCACCCATAACAGGATGAGAAGACAACAAGCCATCCCCACGACCAATCCCGCGATGTTGATGGCCGAATAGACCTTTTGCCGCTCGATATTCCGAACCGCGATAAGCAAGGCATTCCTCAGCATCGCCATGCTGATCGCGAACCGGCGGATGAGGATGGGCGCCATGCTCTTGAAAAATTGCACCCAGTACCAGACCGGAGACGGCGTTTTACGCTTCTCTTCAGCGACGGTACGATACACCTCTTCGAAATCCGCGCCGAGCAGTTCCGCTTTCTCCACCCCCACCAGAAGACGCAGAATCCAACGGGCCAATCCCGGCAGCTTTTGCCTGTTCATTTTTAGGGACCTCTTCTATTCGTTAAAAACAAGATCGACCAATCCCGCCCACATCCCGTCCTGCACCTGTTTTGTCTGCCTGAGAGCCGTCAGGCCTTCTCTGGTCACATGGTAGAACTTGACCGCCTTTCCGCCGCGTTTCGCCGTCGGCTCTCCGAGCGTTGCCTGGATATACTCCATTGCTTCTAATTTATCCAGGGTCACAAACACATTGCCGATGGACCACTCCGTTCCCGTCTGCTCCGTGATCAATTCACGGAGCCTGACAAGGGAAGCCTCCTCGCCGAGTTTCAGAATCGCGAGCAGCATGAGTTCGTCTTTTCTCGTCAGCATATTCATTGAATTCACCTTTTCTTTTATTTTCCAAAAGAATATACGAAGGATGCAGGGGGGATGTTTCATTTGTTTTTCAAAAGAAATACCATGTGGAATAATGTCAAACCCAAGGAGGATAAGTATGAACAGAAAATCATGTTTCCACAATTTTCACTTTTTCAAAAACCCCGGAAGGTGAATCCCAAAATAACAAATGAGACTATGTGAAAACGGACAGAGTCTTGATTCCGCCGCGTTTTTTGTAACACCGCCGAATATCTCTCTTAAACAAAAGAAAATATCAACTTTGTTTGGAACACACGGGATTGATCGAATATTTTCACACCCGTGAGGTCAGGCGTTGAATACTGTGGTGGGATAAATACAGTAGGTGGCTTCTGATCCACCCTACTGTATTTGCATACCATCAAAAACCATACTTCACCGCCCGCCGCGCCTTGCCCAGATCATAATCGGAATGTTTCAAATATATGGCAGGAATGCTGCAGCTTTCATCATGTGCCGGCTTCCACTCAATTCGCAAATTGCCGCCCTTGAAATCGACATTTTCATAATCGATGGCAATCGGAGACCATCCTCCTTCTGTCATCCGTAAAGTTACCGAGTCGACCCCAACACCCGCCGGTTTGGTCATCACTTTCTCGCCATTGATCGACAACACCACCCCCTGCTCGCTGGTGACGATGATCGCCACCTCGCCGGTTACGGGCGCCCGGATGAACCCGGTTAACAACACCGACCAGTTGCGGCCGTCCTCCGGCGGATTGTCCTGCCAATCGAATTCCAGATCATCGGCGATGAATACGGATTTCGGTTTGCCCAAATTGGGATCGCCGCACACCAATGCGACCAGCCCCTCATGCTTTGGCAGCCGTTTGGCGGGTTGGCTTTTCTCATAGATTTCATCGTGGTAAAAACCGTACTCGGTTTCATAAAGCGGCAGCACATCCCGCCAGTGATAGGGCGTTTTTTTCAATACCGCCGGATGCGAGGCCGGCACGTCGCTGATGCTATCGTAGAAACCATCGATGAGCTCCGTCAGCTTTCGGTAAAAATCAACCGACTGCTGCAACTGATGCAGAAATCGTGTTGAATTTTCTTTTTCTTCGATGCCCTTTTTGACCAATGCATAACAGGCTGCAGCCTGTAGTTTAGCGCGATAAAATTTCAGCGTTATCTCCGTGGCTCTGGCGTCGAGTATATACTTGGCAATTTCCTCCCTGTGGGCCTTCGCCGGCCTGGACGCCCGCTGCAGCATACCAATCGCATCCTTTACGGATTTCAGCTTTTCATCGAGAAACCGAATGGGCGATCGCTCATTCGGCACCGGTCCCTGGGTCAGCGCCTCGAGAAAATCGGGGATTCGCATCACCGGCTCGATCGAGAGGAACGGAATCCCCGGCGCCCGCTCGATCTGGCTGAGCGTCAGTCCGGCGGTCACCACGGTGTGGTTGTCGTGCCCGGCCCAGAACAGCCGCTGCACCGCCGGCAGAGCGTCGGCGATGGACTCGTACGCCTGCAGGAGATGCCCGGCCGCTTCCATTGATCCGTACTTGTGCGCCAACGCCTGTTGCCAGTACATCATCTCCTCAGAAGCCGTGCGTTCCATGTTCCAGGCGTAACGCCCCCACATTTTGAACCAGAGCTCGTCGCGCCGCCACTGTACCTCCGTCGAGCCGATCTCGTTGGTAGCCGTCCAGCGCCACGATTTGCGCGGATAGAGATGCAGGCCGGTGGCACCGGCCGCCGCTGAACTCGACAGACACTTTTGGATGTAAAACGGCGGATTCCAGCGAAACGGCTCGAGATTACCGGCCATATGAATGTTGACGATGAACCGGCCCGACACTCCGGCCCAGTCGCGGTTCATCGGATCGATCAGGGTATCGGCGATCATTTCGACGTTGTATTTGCTCTCGATGTGGATATCGGGATAAAAAGCGGCGATTTTTTTCGCATGCTCGAGATCGAGGAACCAGGATCGTAAAAAGACCGGCGGATTTTTCCCGCTCCGTTGCACAGCGGCGAGGATGACATCATTGACCCAGGAAACCGCATATTTTTTGTCCAGCGCCTCGCCGGCGGTGATGTAGAGCCCGACCTGCGGAAACTCTTCGACGAAACGCTCGATGCAATAGGCGGTGTACGCGGCCAGTTCCGGCGTCGGCTCCTCGATCTCGTCCGGCAATCCGTGCGCCTCCTGGTAATAGACCGAGGTGTGGATGTTGTAAAATTCCCAGAAAAAAGTAATGTTCCGCTTTGCCCCCTCGGCGATCAACCAGTGCATCATCTCGCGGTTGCGCTGCAGCAGTTGCGGCGCCATGCCCGCCTGCTCTTCGGAATATTTTTTTAGTTCCATGAAATAGTCGAACGGATGGCCGTTCCACAGGGCGATATAATTGAAGCGGTTGGCGGCGAGAAAATCGAGATAATCGAGCCAGCCCTGTCGGTCGTAGAAAAAGGGATACTCTTGCGGTGTGATCGCATAGTTATAAGAGCCCAACTTCATCAGCAGGATGCAGGCGCCGCGCCATTTCAGCGACGGCGTCTCGACGACGTTCAGTCCGACCGGCAGCGCCTTGCCGCAACGGATGCGATCCGCCAGGTCGAGGCAGCCGTACATCAACCCGGCGGCATCGTATCCATGGATGACGACGCCGCTGTCGATGCGCAGGGCATAGCTCTCCGCTTTTTGTGCCGCGGCCGGTAGTTGAGCGCGATCCACGGCCATGATCAACCGGGAGGCGATATATGCCTCCGAATAACCCGTTTCGCGCAGGGCGGATTGCAGCGCCGAGCGGCCGTATGCGATCTTTGCGTCATCCGATTCCATCGTGCCCGGTTGCCGGTTACAGGCAATGAGCGTGACGGCGAACAGTGCCAAACATAGCGCTTTGTTCATCAATTTTCCTTTACCTGATGGCCGAATCCATTGTGAACCGCTGCTTTTGAGAATAATGGAGATACCTGCCACCTATGACATCGGCAGCGCGACCTTCCCAGGACCATTGCAGATTGAGCCGGCTCTGATCAACCCTGTCCTGCGAAAAACGCACTTTGAATCGATACCACCGATCTTTTTTCATATCAACGGTCGCGCTCGACTGCATCCCTCCGGTGGCGACGATGAGCAGCGGCCGGTCGTCGATGTAGACCTCGACCGACTGGTCGGTTGCCGCATTAAATACCACCGGGCCGTCCACAGGCCCCCGAATGAAACCAAACCACTCAGCCGACCAGTCCCTGCCGCGCCGGTCGCGCTCATTGCTCCACGTTAGGTCCAGCGACTCGATCGGATCATGGCCCTCTGCCCTTTTGAAATCAGCGCTGCCGTAGCGGATGCCGGCCAGGCCGCGGAATTCCGGTTCATCCGGCAGCCGTTGACGCTTTGCGTTCGCGTTCGGCAAAAAACCGAGAGCATCCCGCGCGTTTTTCATCTCCACCTTTTTGCCCAGCCGTGCAATTAGGTCGGGCAGATCGTAGTATTTCAGCGCGCCGTGCACCATGCTGGGCATCTGGTTGAACGACTTTTCGCTCTCGATCACCGCCCGCCATGATGACAGGCAATTGGTCAGCGACAGCCTCGCCACCGCTTCGGGCGCCAAAAAGGCGGCATGCAGCGCCGGCACCGCCACTTCGCCGTCGGCGATCAGGTGCAGTGGCACATCGTCATCGCCGGTTTGCTTAATATATTGGATCAGTTCGAGTATCTCGCCGGTGCGGATGCCGACGATCGATTCGCCGAGCAGATAGGCGGTGAAACAGAGGTCCCAGCCGATGTTCTTCGACAGCGCCGGCTTGCTGCTCTTCTCCCTGAGCTCGCCGATGCCCGACAAATCCACCGCCAGAACCTCCGAGTCCTTGTTCAGCCAATCCTTGATTTTTTGCAGATGAAACGCCTTGCCGTCCTCGGACAAAAACAGCACCGTTCTTTTCGCCGGTTTTTTCAGTGGCGTGAAGCGCAACGCCGGCAGACAGGCGCCGCGGTTGGTGGTGAAAATCAGCTTTTCGATCGTAGCGGTTTCGATGGGCAAACGCTCCGTCATCTCGCACCTGGCCGCGTCTATGGCATCAAAAGCTTTACAGCCGATCAATTCCAGCACCTTCTTTCGTACGGCTTCTGCGCTGTTGTGTTTGAGAAAATCGCGCCGACTGCGGTCGCATTCCGGCATTCGCTCCATCTGCAGATCGTGCAGGGTTTTTGCGCCAGGCAGTTGCAGCGCCCGGCCCGATGGCGTTACCGTGGTTTCGGCAACACTGAGCAGTTCGAGATCGGGCTCGACGATGTGTTTCTGCTCGTCCAGCAGGTGCCGCGCCAGCCAGCGAACCGCGCCCTGGCGCTGCGTGCGGTTATAATTATGGCCGGCGTCGTTCTCGAGGATATCGACGTTCTCCGCATAGCCGATGTCGGTGTAGAATCTCTTCAGGTATCTAAAGGTCTCCCAGACGGCTTCGATCCTGAAGAAATCGCGCGTGGCCGCTAAAATCAGGACCGGCCGCGGCGCGTTCATCAGCACATAATCGGCGTGGTCCATGCCGAAGCGCAGCTGGCCGAAAATATTCTGCTCGGCGTCGCCCATCGAATATTTGCTCTGGGAGTCGAGGTGGTGCAGGTAGCAGCTGGGCGCCGCGACTTTGATGCGCCGGTCGAGGGCCATCAATTGCGAGGTCTGGGTGCCGCCGCCGCTGTTGCCGGTGACGCCGATGCGCCCGGCATCGATGTCGGGCCGCGATTGCAGATAATCGATGGCGGCCATGCCGTCCCATATCTCATAGCGGGCGATATTTTCGCCTAACAGGATCGCCCGGATGCCGTTGAGGTTATGGGCGCGCGTGCCCCAGGTGGGATCATCTGCGTCGCGGTCGCTGCGGAACTGCAGCCGCTCGCCCTGATCCACCGGATCGTAGACAAAGGCAGCCATGCCGTTGAGGGCACACAGCGCCGCCATACTCTGATATTCATCGTGCGCTTTGGAAGCGCGATGATGGCCGCAGGGGATCAATACACCCGGATAGGGTGGTGAATAGGCGGCATGATCGGGAAGAAACAACAGGCCGGTGACGAAAAATCCCGTCATGCTCTCGAACAGAATTTTCTCGACGCGATAGTCGCGGCGAGCCACAGCGCCGGTGATTTGCGCACGCAGAGGCGTTCGTTGCGGCAGTCCGCCGATGGCGTCGATAAATTTAGATTTCATCGCTTCATAGTGCTTCTCCCTGCCCGTGCGCGGGTTGGCGTTTAAGTCTTCCTGCCACTTTTGCCACGTTTGTGAAACCAGACTATCGAGATGGTATCGCAGGGTGTGCCGCGTCAGGTCCACGCCTGCAAGGACGCGCAGCTCGGCAGTGGTCAAATCGTCCAGTTTGGTTTCGTGGACCTGAGCCGATGGCAGCGAAGCAAGTCCGAAGCATAAACAAATAGCACAGTATAAAGATCTTGTTCTCATGGTTTATCCTGCAGATGGTTAGCGCCGTATCAATCATTTTTATAGGCACAATGGTTGTAAATGGACCGGCGATCAGCCTGATCGCTCGAAAAAAAATCCGATTTAATGGATTAGGGCGTAAAAAGGACATTTTTTTGTGATCGTTCCATTTTTGTGAGCCGTCAATATTTAATTCATTGTTTTTAAACAAAGTGGTTTAAGATTTTGGGCGATCAACCTGATCACCCACTATATTTATGGTTGATCCGGGTTGGGGCCTTTGCTTATGATAATTGAACACCGCCAGGTGTCCCCTGTCGTGTACGACACGTTTTATCGCAGTATAAGCGGATACAAATTTTCTCGTATCGTCCGGCCCTGTGCCGGGCTGCCTTGCAATCCCGTTCAGGCGACAAATTAGCCAATCAGCCGTGCAAAAGCAAGGGAAAAGTCAGAATGATCAGGATTTCGTCGAATGTATAAAAAATATTTCGAAAAAGAGCGAAATTTTGTTGTACAATATGAATATTTTGCTAAATTTTGACTATTATGTGATTAATACACAAATTCGGTGTTAACCGGCAAATTAAAGCGACAAAGCGCCACCCGCAGGATTGCCGAAATAACTTGTAGTCACCGAATCGATGTAGTATCTTATCAATCATGAAGGATATTTTTTTGTGAGTGTTCCATTTTTATGGGCCATTCATCTCTTGTCAAATATTTTTTCAAAGTGGTTAATAATTAAGGGCAAGCAACCTGATCGCCCTTAAAAATTTCCGGTTTATAAGGGTTGGGTAAAAGTAAATCACGGATGACTAGTCCATTTTGCCGGGGGATTGTTGATGATGCACGACAATCCGGTTTCAATCCATATCCACCTCGCGGAAAAGAGGGCAGACAATAGAAACGATTCTCCTCCGATTTCCACTCATCCTCCTCCACCCGGGCTCCTCGATCGCATACGCGAGGTTTTACGCCGCAAACATTACAGCTATAAAACCGAACAGGCCTACCTGTTCTGGATCAAGCGCTTTGTTCTGTTCCATCATAAACGTCATCCGCAGGAGATGGGAGCGGAAGAGGTCCAGCAGTTCCTCACGCACCTTGCCGTCACTGAAAACGTATCGGCATCGACGCAAAACCGGGGACCAAGAAATGGTTGAGAGAATATGGTGAGGCCCTGGTTTGTGTACGGTATAAATACGATCCGATTCGCCGACGAAAGTTCAAAACCGTAGAGATTTTGGTTGAAGAGCAGCCATGGAAAAGAGAGGTCAGTAGCATTCCGCCAATAAAACGGTTCGCCTCAGAATTGATTATGACGAAATAGAGCGCCAACAACTGGTGCGAGCGGCCGGAGGCAAATGTAATCGCGCTGTTAAAAGATAGGTGTTTCCATATCGTGAAGCTGTTGCACTGGGTTTGGAGGAAAGAATAGAGTGGCATCAAAAATAGCTATTTATGGGAATAAGAATGCCAGAGATCCTTGCGCTTTCAAATGCCTATATATAGGAAAAACCTTTTCCTGATTTTGGGAAAAGCAGCTATATTTTCCTAAATATAGACAACTTTTCCTAAATGTGGACACAATATAATAGGCGCTGGTCATGTCCCTAATTTTTTGCTGAACACGGATTATTAAATTTCTTATATTATATGAGTGACTATCAATGGAAAAATATTCAGTCAAGATATCATCGATCGGATTAAACAGTTTGTAAGTGAAAACCCTGAGATATCAAGACGACAGCTTTCTCTTCGAGTTTGTCAGTGGCTTGAGTGGCGCAGCGCCAACGGCAGACTTGAGTAGATGAGTTGTCGGGTTACGCTGTTGAGATTGCACCGTCAGGGTATAATCACATTGCCCGCTGGATATGCCAAGCCGCCTAAGGTCAAGCATGATAATGATATCAGAGAAGACAAGGCTGAAAGGGAACAGATAGAGACCAATTTGTCTTAGATGGGTTCTAAACGCATTGAACCCATAAGTAGTCACAAAAGCGAAAAATCCCGCATCTGGAATCAACTGATGGATCGATATCATTACCTTGGCAGCGGTCCTTTGTGCGGCGCGCAGATACGATATTTGATTTATAGTGAAAAATATGTACTGATAGGGGGTCTGTCTTTCAGTGCGTCGGCGTGGCGACTGTCCGATCGTGACCGGTGGATTGGCTGGGATGAGGAGGCTCGGAAGAAGAATTTGGACAAAGTGGCCTGTAACAGTCGTTTTCTTATCCACCCGGCCATCAGAGTCAAGAATTTGGTCAGTCATGTGTTGTCCTTGTGCATCAAGAGAGTGAGTAAAGACTGGCAACAGAGGTACGGAATAAAGCTTTTGCTTTTGGAGAGCTTTATCCAACAAGATCGCTTTAAGGGAAGCTGTTACCGCGCCAGTAATTGGTAATACGTTTTATCAAAGCGACATTGAAGGCGCCAAAGAGAAAATCGCATCTCGAAGAGTTGCAGGTATGGGCTATTCATGCTGAAGAAATTGAATGTCCTGAAGGTGAAGAACCTTTGCAATGGATTTTGTTGACGACCATCACGATCGATTCTTTTGAGGATGCCGTAGAAAAACTGCAGTGGTATACCCTTCGCTGGTGGATTGAAGTATATCATCGCACATTGAAAAGCGGCTGCAAAATTGAACAACGGTAACTGGGCCATGCCGACAGGATCGAATCCTGTCTGGCCATTGATATGGTGGTTGCCTGGAGAATCTTTCATTTGACCAAACTCGGTCGCCAGACACCGGATTTGCCATGCACTGTGTTCTTTGAAGAAGCCCAATGGAAAGCGCTTGTTGCCTATAAAACGCAAAATCCAATACCTCCAGAAAATCCGCCATCGCTGCGCCAGGCCATGCACATGGTTGCAGGCCTTGGCGGCTTTTTAGGCCAAAAAGGGGATGGGGAACCAGGCACGCAAACCTTGTGGATAGGATCACAGCGCCTGGATGATTTGACTGAAATGTGGAAAACATGCATGAGCCATTTCGCTCCAAATTTTATCAGACCTTCTCCCGCCCTTGTGCCCAGTTAAAAATGTGGGTAATGACCAGATAATAAGCGAGAGGGAAATCAGAACCTTTTCGGGACATTACATTGGTGACCCAAGAGAAATATACCTTAGAACCGGAATAAATCCAAATATAGATATCATCGATTTTGGCGTCAACCCGGATAAAAAAACATTCTGGTCAGCGAGTGAAGATGGTACAATTAGACTGTGGGATCTGTCCAACGGTACTGAAATAAAGAAGATATTCATCGATTCGCTTGCCATTTTTGACAAAACTGGTATTATTGATTTTTCATCCGATGGCAAGTATACGTTATACGAATATGCAGAAAAAATATATATCATCGATCTTGAACGTGAAATCCTAACGCACACTATCGAAATAGATGATCTTGATCAAAACATACCCGCTGTAAATACCGTTATATTCAGTCCCGATGGAAAATCCATACTGTGTGGTTGTAAAAAAGGCCCGATATATCTTGTGGATGTTAAAACTGGAAAACATATTGGCTATTATGGTAGCCGAAAAGAATTGTTAACTCCTTTCGACGCTGAATTTTCACAGGCTGATAAACAAATAGTGGCACGTTATGATGATAGACTGAGAACGTGGGACGGTGAAAGCAATAGGACACTGCGATTATTTCAGATTGGAAATTATCCACAATCGTTCACTTTCATGCCCGACGGCAAGCGCCTGATTACCGGTGATTGTAATTCCATGACGCTGCAGGATGTGGCGTCCGGGGATACGTTGAAATCCCTGCGATGATATAAAGATTGTATATATGCAAAACCGGCCATATCCTCTGACGGCAGGCTGGCTGCAGGCGGAGATTGAACGGGCATGTTTAAGGTATGGAATTGGGAGAATAATCGCACGATCTATTCAAAAACTTTGGAAACTGACGAAGAATGGAGACCAATAGAAGCCATTCATTTTTCTAAAGATAATAGCTCCTTACTGATGATACATGACCAATCTCTCAAGAAATTGGATTTGGCCAGTGGAAATCTGTCAATCATCAGCGATTATTATCCAAATAAAACATTATCGGTCTCTCCCGATGGCAGCACGATAGTATATGGAACAGCATTATATAATGCCGCTACCGGCGATAAGACAATAGATTTCAGAACAAAACTTTATGGCTCTTTTTCACTTGATGGCAGATTACTAGTCGGAAATGGTGAGGATGATCTTGTATTGCTGGATACTCGAACAGGGGATAAGATGCATCATTCTTCCATACATCCGGATGACGTCGAGTCGATCGATTTTTCTCCCAACGGGCAACTTATTTTAGTGTGCGGCCATGACAAGTCGATTACGATCTGGGATGTGAACACAACTCGAAAAATCGCCCAGTTTTTTCATCTTTCTGGATGCCTCCATCACCATCACACCCGAAGGGTATTTTATGGGGCAGGGAGAGTATACCAAGCATCTGCATTTCGTGCGCGGCACAGAAACCTACGATATCGATCAGTTTTTCTCCGCCTTTTACCGGCCCGAGATGGTGGCTATGGCCCTCAGCGGCAAAGATTTGCCCGAGATCAAGACCATGGCCGACATCCTGGCCAGCCAGCCGGCGCCCCATGTC
>JAFGSU010000538.1 GCA_016934435.1 Candidatus Zhuqueibacterota bacterium
GTAAGGATTTCTGTAAGAGCGATAGAGACGGATCAGGTCTATGTGGATGTCTGTACGATCGATACGTCTCAGGCGGCGCACCTGCTGGCTGCCGTAGGGGAACAAAAACTCGGCCGGAGCATTATGGAGGATTCGTTGTATGTCAGGTTTACCTTTACGATGTAGTTGATAAGGCTTAACCCGCTTTACTGGTTTCCCGGCACGGCTGTGAAGCACAAGTAAATGATTCGTTGTACAGGGATGCTGCTATGGCGTCACCTGATCAGTGCGGAGCATACATGGGCGGACAAGAATGTCCGCCGTCCGACGGTTACGATTTGATCTTTTTATTGAACTTAATAAACAACCCGATCGCCACCCAGAACGATATCAGAAAAATCAGCGCCGGTAAAATATAGCCGAGGATCGGATGGCCGATGGCGGTCGGCGCCTGCATCATCATAGTTAAAATCATTTCACCGGCCTCCTCCCCCCTGCTCGCTTGTTCTTGTTGTAATACACCCAGGCGAGGATCAAACCGGCCAGGGAGAATAAATAGGTGACGGTCATGCCGATCACCACACTCAATCCTTGATCCATTATTTCTCCTCCCATCTCTGGATTTGCTCCAGGTCTTCCAGATATTCCCGCTGTTTGCTCTCATACTCTTCGGAAATCACGCTCAATTTCGGATCTATGACCCAAAACATCACGATGGTGATGACGATACCGACGCCCAGCATGATGAATCCCGCGGTCAGCATGAAAAGGCTCAGGGCCAGTCCGAAAGTAATCAAGATATAAGACAGCGGCGAAAGGACGATGGCCAGCCAGTCTTCCTTGGTCCATTCATCCGCTTCATGCGGCGTCCAGGTTCTTTTAATCCAGGCCATGGTTCACTCCTTCCCTGCATTTTTTTCGGCCTTGAGCTCGATTTTATGTAATACTTGCAGCAGACCCCGGTTTTCGGCTTCTTTCTTGACAGGTCCCCAAAAGCCGATGGGGCGCGTTTGAACGTACAATTTGACCAGCCGATCCATATCATCGGGTTTGGTCAGGAACGTCACCGGAATATAGATCAACGCGACGGCCGCCATGAGAATCCAGAACTGATAGAACTGCGGCAGTTCCGGCAAAATCCCGAAAGCAGGCAGTATCCACACCACCAGCCAGCAGATGCCCAGATTGGCCACCCAGGCGGAGAGATAACCCCAGCCGTTGAACCGCCACCAGACTACCTGTAATATATTGGGCAGCCAGGTGCCGGCCACCATCAGCCACAGGGCGAAAAACAGCCATTTGGTGACGTCCTTGCCGATCATGATGCCGAAAAAGAACGAACCCAGCAGCACCAGCACCGTCATCAATCTGCCGACCCAGATGACTTTTTTTTCCGTGGCGCGGGGATTGATATAGTGGTGATAGAGGTCACGGGTGGCGTACATGGCGCCGAGATTTAAAATACCGGATATGGTCGAAAAATGGATGGCCAGGATGGCGGCGAAAAAGAAGCCGACCAGTCCGGCGGGGAAATATTCAAAGCCCATGCGAAACCAGGCCAGCTGGTAGGCCGATTCGTCCTGGATATCGGGATGGAGGACGAAGAACGCCAGCACCGCGATCACCCAGATCGAGTTGCGCACGATCACGGCGGCGGCGCCCCACCAGATGCTGTACGAAGCTGCTTTCACCGTTTTGGCCGATTGGATGCGCTGCGCTTCGACGAACCAGTCGAAATGAGTGGCCATACCGAAACCGCCGAGGAAGGGCACTGCGATCATGGTGATGAGCCACATCAGCGGATAGTCGCCCGATACCCAGCCGGTGAAGTGAAAGGGATTGAGCATTTCGGGCCGGCCGAGCGCATGAATCTTGTCGACGATGACCTGCGGGCTGCCTACGGCCATCACCGCCCAAATGCTGACCAGAACGATGGTGATCAGCATGGTGATGCCCTGCTGCACATCGGCGATGATCACGCCCCAGAAGCCTGAGGTCATGGCATAGATGGCGCAGGCTGTGGAAAAGAAAACCAGACCGTACCACAGCGGCCAGCCAAGGGCCCACTGGCAGACGTTGCCCATGGCTATGCCGACCCAGCCGGCGATGAACATATTCAGCGCCACCTGCCAGCCGGCCATCCAGCCGCGCATCATTTCCGCCGGCAGGCCACTGAAGCGAAGCGTCTGCCATTCGGCCTGGGTGCCGGCGAGGGATCGTCGAAAAATACGCGTCGATACCCAGGCGCTGATGGCGCACCAGCCGGCAAAGAGCGACTGCCAGACGCCGAACATGCCGTGTTTGTAGACGAAACCGGAGAACCACATGGGCGTATCGGTGGCGGTATGGGTGGCGAAATTGGAAGTCGCCGGCAGCCACCAGGGCAATCCGCGTCCGGCCAAAAAGAAATCGGCGCCGGAACGTTTGCCCAATTTATAGAAGAATACACCCGATAAAATGGTGAGTAAGATGTAAGCGATACCCCAAAAAAAGTCCAGCCCGGTGAATTGAACCGCTCCTGTGTATTCCGACACGGGTCTTCCTCCTTCCTCTTTTATCTATTTCTGCAAGACCTTAACGGCTCACAAAAATGGAACGATCACAAAATAAATGATCTTATTATGCCCCTCACTTGTTGCGCATGAACCCTACACATCCTCCATCCGCTTGCGCAATTCGGTGGAATGGGTGTAGAACTCTTCCAGTCCCATCTTTTTCAGATAGGTCATGCCGTGGGCGGCGCGCATTCGCGGAACGGGATTTTCGTTGAAATACACCCTGCCAAGACATAATTTCATCAACTGGTACTGTTCCACCAGTACCTTGCGCGATAGCTGTGAAAACGGCCCGTCCAGTTCATAACTGGGGAACGAGGCGGTAGCCTGGGAACCGAAACAGGTCAGGAATATATCTTCCAGCACCGACAGGGAATTCAACGAAACCGGAATGAAAACATTGGCTTCAGACGGATGGAACCGGTACCAGACGTTGCGATAGCCCCAGACCTCGATATTCTTGCGACCGCTTTCCTTCGAATAAATTTTCAGCGCCTCGCTGATGGTTTGCAGGACTTTGTAATGGGTATCCGGTCCGCTGCCCTCCGGATCGAAGGCGACGGTGACGACCGTTGGCTTGATTTTTTTCAAAAGCTGCAGCATGGGCAGAACGTCGCGCTCCACTTTGGGATCTTCGGTGAATATCTCGCCTTTATAAAATCCCAGCCGCATATGGTGAACATGAGCTGTGTTAAATCCGAGGTGCCCCCACTTTAAATCCGATTCCCACTCGCGAATCATGCCTTTGAATTGCTGGATATAGGGCAAGTCCTTTTTGCCGGGATACTGGCTTTTGAAATAGAGAATCATTTCTGAGATGCGATTTTTCAGCTGGCTGAAGCTGTTCTCCTCGAAGAGAAAAATCATATTACGCAGGATTCGTCTCGCTTCCCCTTCCTGCCGGTCGTAAGTGCTGTTCGCTGCCACACCGTCGAGAAACTGATGAACATCGCGATTGCGCCCGCTCTCGTTGTTGGGATCGAAATAGCCTTCCTCCATCAGCTGACGGAAGTAGGGTGTATCGATGAAGAGGCTGAGCGTTTCCAGCAAGCTGCGGGCGTACCGGTTGGTAACAGCGTTGAATCCCGATGTCAGGTAGGCAAAGTGATGCACATTGCTGGGGTCGCGCACCAGATGCACGACATAGGCCCAATAGCCGAGGATGATGTCGTCGTGGTGCGGCGCGGTGTGCAAAATGGTCTGTTTGGTAATCCGTTCCGAACCTCGTTCGATTTTCGCTTGCAGGCTTTCCGCAACCTGTGCGGTTATTTCTCTGGGTTTCAGTCCGGTTTTCTTAAAAATCCATGCCGAAGAGCGAATGGATTCAAAATCCTTCTGGTCCAGGTCTTCCAGGCGTTTGTTGCGAGTCTGGGCGAGATCGACGACAACGTGCTCAATTTCATGTTTGGGCAGGGGTTCCAGTTTTGTGACATTTTCATAGCGACGCTCGGTGAGGAGTACGCCGGCCCCCTTGGTGATATAAAAACGCGCCCGCGCCACGGTATGCAGGGCTGTGGCCGGATACAGGTTACTGATCGGCTCCTCTATGGCGTTTTTGATCACGCGCGCTTTGGCTTCGCCGGCAGCAATAATGAGCGCAACGACCTCTGGATTGCAGGTAATCGTGGACAATCCGATGGTGATCACCAGGCGATTGCGCGCCACTTCGATGCCGCCCAGATCAGTGGCAGCCGCAGCCTGGGTCTCATAGTTGGTAGCCGTTAATCGCGTAGTCGAATAATGGTCCGAACCCTTAACATTGAATCCGATATGACCGTCCGGACCGATGCCGCCGAGGAAAAAGCCGATTCCGCCCATGGAGCGAATCCTGTCCTCGTAATCGGTGCAATATTGATCAACCGCCTCGATGACCTCCTTCTGCAATCCTTCGATATAGCTACGCGGGTGACGGGTGCGCAAATCCAGATCCACCACCTCATCCGGAAAAACGTCCGCAGGCGTCATATTTTGTTTCGTACCCAGATTCCAGGCGTTGATCAACAGCGCTTTTTTGGGATCAAGACCAAAACCGCGGATATAAAACTGGTTGATGTAATAGTAAAAACTGTTCACCTGTGTCGGGTTAATCGGATAAAATTCGTCTATCTGCACAAACCGCAGGCCCTTCATATGGGGGTATTTAGCAGGATCGACGCCGTTATCCTCCAGATCTTTCTGAATGTCCGCAGATTTCCAATCCTGCAGGTAGCGTATGACCCATTTAATAAAGTGCTCGGGGGTTTTACCTGTCGGCAACGAGATGACGCCATCCGGATTGTTCTGCACCCACTCGATAAACCGCAGGGCGGTCAATTTGCCCAGAGCGGGAAAATTATCCACTTCCAGAACTGCTATTTTCTCGATAGGGCTATATATGAACTTTCTGCCGCTCCTTTCCAGCGCCAGCTGTTCGACGCGGGAATCGGTTATGATTTCATGATTATTTTTCATAACGACCTTTTCAAAA
>JAFGSU010000539.1 GCA_016934435.1 Candidatus Zhuqueibacterota bacterium
GTGGCCCTGGACGAGCACGGATTTTCTCCGCCCGATGATGCGACACTGGCGCGGCAAATCGGCCAGCCCGTCAACAAGGTGCGTCAGTTATTGTCGGCGTTGATCGGCCTGGGGCAAATCATCCGGTTGGAGGGCGACCTCTATTTCACGCAAAAAACAGTAAAGACGGCGGAAAATTTTTTGCGGCAATATGCCGCAAAACAACCGGAAATCAGCGTCAGCGAATTTCGCGAACGGCTGAATACGACCCGCAAATATGCCGTACCGCTGCTGGCCTATTTCGACCAGACCGGCCTCACCGAACGAGTTGGAGATGTGAGGAAAATTATTACATAAGAAACTTTCGAAGGTAAGATGAAAAAAGTATATTTATTATATGATTCTTTTTTCGGCAACACCGAAAAGATCGCCCACACAATTGCCGATGCCCTAAAGACCGGACTCGAAGTCGAAACCTCTCGGGTGACCGAAACGAATCTGCAGCTATTGAACGAGTCGGACATCGTCATTGTCGGGGCGCCAACCCGGGTATTCAGTCCCTCTCCGGAAGTCAAAAAGTTTCTAAAGTATATCCGCCGAGAAAGAATCCAGGGCAAACCGGTTGCCGCCTTTGATACCCGCATTGCCGAAAGTGATATCAAATCGCGATTCCTTAGATTCATGGTGAAAACATTCGGCTACGCGGCCAGACCCATCGCCAAAAAACTGGTAAAAAAAGGAGGCGTGCTCATAACACCTCCGGTAGGGTTCATCGTGAAAGATACGGAAGGACCGTTAAAAAAAGGCGAGCTTCAACGCGCCGCCAATTGGGGCAGGAAAATAATTCTAAAATTATCAGATTTAGCTTAAAGATAGGCCACATCACCTGCTGTGATTCATCAAGCCCTTGGTCCATAGTAATCAAGTCGCATGTTCCTGTTTATAGATGATCCCGGGCTTTTTCAATAGTCCCGGATGTTATGGACAGCAAAAAAAATAGCAGGCAGGGGGATGCCGTAATCTAAAAGTCAATGAATTGAAGGAGACGATCGTGCCGTTTACGAGAAACCATCCCCCGCTTCTCTTTTATTGCCTCCAGCTAATTATTATGCTATCTATTCTCCATGACCGATTATCGGCACAGGGAAAAACCGCCAGCGATTACGAAAAACGATGGAAATTAAACAAGATCATAGATGCAGACCAATTCACCGCCAACGACTATCGTGCGCTGTCCGTTGCCCGGGGAGCGGCAAAAGAGTGCACCCGGGCGCTCGAAACCGCCATTGAGAAAAAAATTATTTCGGAAGAAGAATTGTTCTGCTTCCTCTATTTTCCCATCTTTCCGCTCACCTCGCCGAGGACGTTCTCGACCTTTTATGATGATTATACCGATTCGGTCATCACCCCTATTGAAGACCGCTATCTGAATGCAAATCCGTCATTCATGTATGTGACCTTGCTGGATAAAAACGGTTATTTGCCGTCTCACAACAGCAAATACGCACAACCGCCGACGGGCAATGCGGAAATTGATTTCTTGTACAGCAGAAATAAACGCATATTTAATGATCTGGCCGGGTATATATCCGGTAAAAACACCGATCCATTTATCCTGCAAGTCTATTACCGCGATACCGGCGAAAGATTGGCCGACCTATCGGTGCCGATTTATGTGACGGGAAAACACTGGGGATCGCTGCGAGTCGGTTATCGAAGGGAGAATTGAAATGCTGAAGAAACTATCCGTCCGCCTGGCCCTGGCCATCATCCTGGTGATGATCATTCTCCTCTCCCTTTTTACCATCTATCTCACGCGCGACCGAGCCGCGCACATGAACAAATTAATGATGGAAAAAGGCATTACCTGCGCCAAGACCGGCGCCACGATCATGCGTGGAACCTTCGAGTCCATCAACGATAATGGTTTTTTTACCCTGTCGGAATTGTTCGATCTGCGTCTTGTGCCCATTCGTTGCCCGAAATGGATCGAAGATCAGTACGCCGGCGTTTCACAGCAGGAGCGCCAGGCCATTCAGAAATATCACTATCAAACCGGGCTCGACTCTTACCTGGACAATGCCATTCTCGAAATCCAGGATCAGTTTCTGGAAGACCCGCAGGTCATCTACGCCGCGTTGCTGGACAAACACGGCTACCTGCCCACTCACAATTCCAAATACAGCCGAAAACCGACCGGCGACTTTACCTACGATTTAGCCCATAGTCGCAGCAAAAGGGTATACAGCGACAGCATTGCCGTTAAAGCCTGCACCAACACAACCGAACCATACGTGGTCAGTATCTACAAACGAGATACCGGCGAAGTCATGCTGGATTTCGGCGCACCGGTATTCGTCAAGGGGCACCACTGGGGTGTGTTTCGCATCGGTTTTTCACTCAAAGATACCGAAGAAGCGCTATCCGCGTTGCGCAATAAACTGATTCTGATGATGAGCGCCCTGGCGGTGATTCTGGTGCTGGTAGTCGGACAAATTACAGGCTGGATGATGCGACCGCTGCACAAGTTGAATGAGGGGGTGAAATTGGTAGCGCAGGGTGACCTCACCTTTCAACAAAACGTAACCTCCAGCGATGAGGTGGGAGAATTGGCGCAGGCGTTCAACAAAATGGTTACCGACCTCAATACTTATATTAAAAATCTGACCGAGACCACGGCGATCAAGGAAAAAATCGAGAGTGAATTGCGCATCGCGCATGATATTCAGATGGGGATTCTGCCGAAAATTTTTCCGCCTTTCCCCGACATCAAGGAGATCGATCTGTATGCCATCCTGACGCCGGCCAAGGAAGTCGGCGGCGATTTCTACGACTTTTTCCTCATGGATGACGACCACCTCTGCCTACTCATCGGCGACGTCTCCGGTAAAGGCGTGCCGGCTTCGCTCCTCATGGCCGTAACCATCACCCTGCTGCGCTCCAAGGCCAATAAAGGCATGACGCCCGATGAGATTCTAGCAAAGGTGAACCGTGATCTGTGCGCAGAAAACGAAAAATTTATGTTCGTCACCCTGTTCCTGGCCATCCTCAACATTAAAACCGGCAAAGTGCAATACAGCAACGGCGGTCACAATCCACCCTATATTTTGCACCCGGACGGCCACGTAGAAACCGTTAAAAAGATGCCCACCCTCGCCCTCGGCATCAAACGCAATTTTCCCTTTCAGACACAGACAATCGTGCTGCAGCGCGGGGAGACGCTCTTTCTATACACCGACGGCGTCACCGAGGCCATGGATGAAAAGGATGAAGAATACGGCACGGAACGATTGGAAAAGGACCTGGAACCGATGACGGATCAAAGTCCAATAGAAATGATACAAATTTTAGAAGGGAAAATAGAGCGTTTTGCCGGTACTGCCCCGCAATCGGATGATATCACCATGGTGGCGCTCAAGTATCTGGGCGCCTGAGCATGCTGTCGAAAAATATTTCCCCTTATTTCGAACAACAGCTACAGAAACTTGATTACAGTCGACACTCGATCCTGCTACAATGTTTTAAAATTTGAAGGGAATTATGAAAAAAATCGTCATTGTCCTTGTTCTTATCGGCTTGAGCGTGATCAGCGCCATTTCATTGTTAAAAACGGGAGAGGTTCGACCTACGCGTGTATCGGAACTCAAGAGCCAATTCCTCGAAAAAGCAACGGCGCGGGTTGACCATTCCAAATTCCCGATATTGCAGATCAAAGCAGCATCGCCTCGTGATCTCACGGCTGCGTGCCTGTCCTGTCACAACAAGACCGCCCAGGAGGTGATGCAATCCAACCACTGGAACTGGGAGCGGCCGGAGTACATCGCCGGGCGCGGCATCGTCTATCTGGGCAAAAAAAATGTGCTCAACAATTTCTGCATCGGCGTCGACGGTAATGAGGGCACCTGCGCCAGATGTCATATCGGCTTTGGCATGCGCAGCGCCAGGACTTTTTCCTACACCGATTCGACCAACATCGACTGCCTGGTCTGTCACGACAATACCGAGACCTATGCCAAGGCGCCGGAAAAAGGCGGCGCGCCCGAACCGGTGCTCGATCTCAATTATATCGCCGGCCGGGTGGGGAGCCCGAAAAGATCCAACTGCGGCGTCTGCCATTTTTATGGTGGCGGCGGCAATAACGTCAAGCATGGCGACCTGGAAGAAGCGCTTTTTGAACCGACGCGCGATATCGACATCCACATGGCCGTGGATGGCGTCAATCTCTCCTGTATTGACTGTCACACCACCGAACGGCATGTGATCAGCGGCAAGATGTATTCATTGTCGTCGATGAATCGTAATCGCAGCCACTGCGAATCCTGTCACGGCGAAGCGCCGCATGCGGATAATATCCTCAACAAACACATGCTCAAGGTCGCCTGCCAGACCTGCCACATCCCCATCTATGCCAAGGCCCATGCCACAAAAACACACTGGGATTGGTCCACCGCCGGCCGGCTGCGGGACGGAAAACCGTATGAGATTAACGATGCAGATGGCAACCATATCTATCTCTCCACCAAAGGCAGTTTCCAGTGGGGTAAAAATCTCAAGCCCGATTATATCTGGTTCAACGGTACCGCCGGCCACTACCTGCTCGGCGACGTCATAGCCGACACCAGCCGGCCCATTCTTCTCAACACATTGAACGGCAGTTATCACGATCCCGACGCCAAGATCGTTCCGGTAAAAACGCACAACGCCCGCCAGCCCTATGATCCTGCTCATCGCATGCTCATCAAAGCCAAATTGTACGCGGAGGAAAAGGGACAGGGCGCGTTGTGGGTCGACTTTGACTGGCACAAAGCAGCGGAAAAGGGCATGCAAGCCCTCGGGCTGCCGTTCAGCGGCGAGATCGCCTTCATCCGCACACAGATGCATTGGCGGATCAATCACATGGTTTCCGGCAAAGACCAGGCCGTGGCCTGCACGGAATGCCATACCCGCGCCGACGGCCGGTTGGCGAACCTGACCGATTTTTACCTGCCCGGTCGCGACCGCAATTTGCTGGTGGAGACGGCGGGCATTTCACTGCTCTGGATTAGTCTGGCCGGTGTACTGCTGCACGGCTCGATTCGTATCGCGGCGTCGCGCCGTAATAGTAAACGAGGATAACATGAAACAAAAAGTAACTATTTATCGAGCATTCGAACGGTTCTGGCACTGGACCCAGGCGGTACTCATCTTTCTGCTGGCAGCCACAGGATTTGAAATCCATGGATCGTTCGAATTCTTCGGATATCGTAACGCTGTCACCTACCACAATGCCGCTGCCTATGCATTCATGGTGCTGATCATCTTTGCCATCTTCTGGCACCTGACCACCGGTGAATGGAAACAATATTTGCCGACGGCAAAACATCTGCGCGCACAGGCAGACTATTATCTTTTCGGTATTTTCAAAAATGCGCCGCACCCGACGCGCAAAACAGTACTGAGCAAACTCAACCCTCTGCAGCGCCTGACCTATTTCGGTCTGAAAATCATCATCATTCCCGTCATGGTTTTTTCCGGATTGCTGTATATGTTCTACCGCTATCCACAGGCCGGCGGCGTCGTTGGGCTCCGGCTGGAATCGATCAGGCTCATCGCCGTATTACACACCGCCGGCGCTTACTTGTTGATGGCTTTTATCATCATTCATCTTTATCTCATCACAACTGGCGCCACTCTAACTTCCAACCTTAAGGCGATGATCACCGGCTATGAAGAAATTGAAGAATCGCAGTCGGATACAGCTGAAAGCGAGGTACAAAATGGCTGAGAATAAATATATGAATTCCTATCTGGCAGGTGTGCTTTTGGGATTGACGTTATTGATCACCCTCTACATCACCGGCAGAGGCCTGGGCGCCAGCGGGGCCTTCAAGAGCGCTGCCGTTGCCGCTGTCCACACCATCGCGCCGGATCATGCGGCGGAGGCCTCTTTCTATCGAGAGTATACGACGGATCATCCCGATCATCCGCTTAAAAATTGGCTGGTGTTCGAGGTGATCGGTGTGATCATGGGTGCGTTTATATCCGGATTGATTTCCAATCGGTTGATCCTGACGATGGAGCACCCGCCCAAGACGAAAATAAAAGTTCGAGCAGCGGGCGCCATCATCGGCGGCGCGCTATTTGGATTTGGTGCGCAACTCGGCCGCGGCTGTACCAGCGGCGCAGCGCTGACCGGCATGGCCGTCATGTCCACCGGCGGCATCATCACCATGCTCGCCATCTTTGGCGGCGCCTATGCCTTTGCCTACTTTTTTCGAAAACTGTGGATTTGAGTATAAGGAGTAAGAGCTCATGGGACCTCTGGTACCGGATATCATCGGATATGAACTAAATCTGGTCATCGCCATCTTCATTGGCATGGCTTTCGGTTTTATTCTCGAACAGGCCGGTTTTTCTTCATCGCGAAAATTAGTGGGGCTTTTTTACGGCTACGACTTTACCGTGCTGCGCGTCTTTTTCATCGCAGGTGTGACAGCCATGCTGGGCATTATAGCGCTGAACCATTTCGGCCTGTTGGATATGAGTCTGGTCTATATTAATCCCACGTTTCTGTGGTCCGCCATTGTCGGCGGTGTCATCATGGGGCTGGGTTTCGTCATCGGCGGATTTTGTCCCGGAACCAGCGTGTGCGCGGCTGCCATCGGTAAAATCGACGCCTTCCTCTTTATCGCCGGTTCCATGCTGGGCGTTTGGCTGTTTGCCGAAGGGTATCCGCTGTGGGAGGCGCTGTACAAAAGCGCCAACTGGGGCTATGTGCAAATGTTCACGACCCTGGGTATTTCGTCATCATTGTTCGCGTTCCTGCTCACGGCGATGGCGGTTTCGGCTTTTTGGGCTGTTTCATTGATTGAGAAAAAAGTGAGCGGACACCCCGGCGTCGAACTGCGTCATAAACGATTTTACATCATCTGTTCGCTGGCGGCGCTGGCTTTGGGTTTGGCCGCTTTTCGCATGCCCGACCGCAAGCAGATGATGCTGCATTATGCCGAGACCGCAGACCATACGAACGTCGCGCTGATGAGCGTCGACGAACTGGCCTTTCGATTGATCGATCAGGATGATCGCCTGCAGATTTTTAATGTCATTTCCGATGAAGACGCGGACAGCCTGATCTTGCCCCGATCGACCATGGTGACACTGGAAAGTCTATTTGACCGTGACATGGAACAAAAACTGGCGTTGAGCAAAAGTTTGAATGTTTTCGTCGCCGGCGATGAAGCGCCGGCGCTGCGAGCAGCGATTCTGGCGCAGCGGCTGGGGCACGAAAATATTTACGTCCTGCAAGGCGGACTAGATCAATTCCGACGTAATATCCTGCACTTCATGCCGCCGACGACCGGCACACCCTACGAATGGCCGGATGCCTTGCGCTTCCGTCAGCAAGCCAGTATGATGTTGCCGCCACTTGTTGCCGAATACAAGCGCTCCCTAACCGGAGTGCCGGTGAAAAAAGAAAGAAAACGGGTACTGGGTGGATGCTGATTTCAGGTCGGCACCATGCTCAAAATACAGGGTTGGTAAACGCTCCAAAATTTAAATATGCATCAAACAACCTTACCGGAATTATCTTTAGCACATCGACAAATGAGCGGCCGGTCGTTCCATCCAGCTTTAATTTACCCTGATCAATTTGTTGCATCACCAGCATGGCGGTGAACTGTTTGGTGATGGAGCCCAGTCTGAATTTGGTATCCGGCGTATTGGCGATCTCCCACTCCATATTGGCATAACTAAATTTTATATTTCGATCATTCGTTTTTAGCGCTTCCCTCCAGATGAAACATTTTATAGAACCAATCCAACAATCGCGGCGCCAGATTATTCAACGCACCCAGAGTATAGTACATCTTTGGCACCACCACAATGGCTTTTTTCTTCCGGATGCCTTTGAGCATGGCGCGCACCACTTTTTGCGGCGAAATCTTGGCCGAAATCCACGGCACCCGGAGATGCTCGATCATGGGTGTGTCGACGCGGCCTGGATAGACGGAGGTGACCTGGATGCCGTATTCCTTCATTTCCTGACGCAAAACATCGCCCAGCCCGTCCAGGGCCGATTTGGCGGCCACATAAGGGCCGTCGCCGGTGATGCCTTTTTTGGCATCCAGACTGTTGACCAGGACGATGTGTCCCGACCTGCGCTCTATCATCGTCGGCAGCACACTATTCACCGCATACAATGCACCGTAAAAATTAACCGCCAGGGATTGATGAAAGGACGCCACATCCATATCAGCCAAGCTGCGGCGCACATACTGCCCGGCATTGGCGATGAGGATGTCGATTTCCCCCCATTGATCGAGGACGGAAGCCACCATATGTTTCACATCCTTCTCGCGGGATACATCCGTTTGAATCGCCAGAACACTACAATCCGACGACCGCAACGGTCCGGCGATAGCATTTAGGTTCACCCGATTCCTCGATGCCAGCGCCACCCGGGCCTGAAGCGCGGCCAGTCGTTCCGCCGCGATTTTACCGATACCGCTGGAAGCGCCGGTGATGATGACGACCTTGTTCCTGAAATACCTGTTCTCTTTCATAAAATAATCCATCGAATGGGTTTACGAAATCTTTCTGTTGCGGTTTCATATAATGTGCAAAGCTTTGCACCGCGATCCTTTATAGCCTAAACGATACCTTTCTGAATCGGAGGGTGTTAACGGGAATTGCGTCCGGGAGGTGGGTCGCTTATTCCACACTTGCACCGAAACAAAGTGACGAGGCATCAGCGCGGTTGGTGCTGGCGACAATACTTGCTGCCCGGCAGCGCTTTGCGTTTGCACCGCGTCCCTTTTTTGGTAATTGCCTGACAGCGGTTCGATTGCTGTTTTTTCTCTGTACTTTTCAACCGGCTGCTGTCGGGCGCAGTGGATTTTCCGCGAGCGGCGTTCAACACCGGCGGCTTGCAGCGTTTGCACGGCTGGTATTTTTTCACCGCA
>JAFGSU010000053.1 GCA_016934435.1 Candidatus Zhuqueibacterota bacterium
AATATATGATGTGCATATTCAAAAAGCAAGCGCAGACATTCTTTCGGCAGGGTTACTTTACGCAAATCAATGCAATTTACCGAATCCTCATGCTCCGAAATCCAGCTGAAAGCGATTTCAGATAGGTGAGGGTCCTCGATTGTTTCAGGAACGGGCGCGTCTGAAAAATAAAATTGTTCAATTATCTGCAGAATTTCTTCTTCGCGATGTTGATCATAAACCTCCGGGAGCGGCTCATTCGCTAACAGGTCTGCCAGACCCGGATAGAGCGCCGCCTTGCTCGCACGATCGTTTAAACATAAACACAACCGTTTCAAGCCGCGTTCGGGATGCAGGAGATAGGCGACGACCGTATCTTCCTCGGCCGCAGGCAGGATGAGAATGCGTTTAAATCGGCTCTTTTGCCTGTGCAGCCTTACGAATATCTCCGTCTGCCTGTTGAGGGGAGGATTCAGCATCCGGATGAGCTCCTGCTCCAGCAACAGCGCCTCCAGTTCCGAGCCGGCCGGATATATGCGCACGTCATACATATCGCGACGCATGGCCGTCAATTTTTCATCCGGTTCCGTCGTCGAGCTAAAATAGCCATTGAGGCGCTGGTTAAGATTTTTGGATTTACCCACGTAAAGGATTTTGCCGCCGCCGTCGATCATGACGTACACACCGGGAGACCTGGGTAAAGCGCGCAAAAATTCGATATCAAACCCGTAGCGGCTGAAATCGATGGTTTCCCGCTCGTCGCTAAGAAATTCATTCAGTTGTGATACCGTCAAGATATCCTTATCAGCCAGTTGATCCAGACAAGACAGGAATTGGGCCGAAAAAGTATGTATTAGCTGTTCCATGCCGCATTCGTCCAGGTCGACCACACCGAGCCTCTGGGAGAGAGCGCTTTCGCTCTGCAGCCGGCAATCATGCAGACACTTCACGATTTGCCGGAGCGTCAGACAGGCGGCATCGAGCTCGCTGCCGGCCAGTTCATACATGGCCCGGCGCAGCATCGACATCTGATTGCCGAATCCATCAAAAATAAAAATGGCCTGCTGATGCTGAGACTGAATTTTCTGCAAATAAGCGGCAAACTGACTCCACTTCCCGGGACTATTCAATTCAAACAGGCGCGCCTGCTTTAATTGTCCATCCCTGAACGCCCGGAATCCCACCTGACGCCACTCGCGCCAGGAGGCCACCTGCTGCGGCAGCATTTTGCACAGCAAAAAAGCCTGTTGCGACAATGATTGTCCGCCCGGCTGCTGCTGCACATATACCCAGCCATCTTCGCCCACTTTCTGTACGCGATCATCATCCTTCAGCAGCACCTGTATCACCTTGACGACTGCTTTTGGAGGAGCGCTGGTAATATGCAGGGCGGATTTAGCCAGCTCCGCCGCGGTTGCAGGAGTTCCCTTCTGACGCAGATATGTGATGACCGCCTCGCTCATGGCAGAATTCGCCGCTTCCTCAGGGCTGAGCCGGCGGTTGCGGCGGCTGTTGCCAGGTCGGCGCCGGCGGAACCTGTGGTTTGCCAAAGATAGCGACGCCGATCAAGGCGCCGATCATGCCGAACAGACAATCGATGATTAAATTCATAACCAGACTGACGAGGATGATGCCTTTGGAAAAGAGTACCGGCGCCAGTTGTTCGAGCATTTCATCGATTTCGGGATCGTCGGCCGCTTCGGCAATATGTCGGAGCCATTCCATACTAAAACCGCCGAACAGGTAGGAGAGTCCGGTGCCGATAATGGCGCCGAACACGCCGGCCAATAGCCCCAATATCGCGCCGTCATTCATATACATGGTCGAATTGGGGTCCATCTGTTTCCGGTAGATGTACACGGCGGCCACGCCTCCCAACATGGTGCCGGCACAGCAGGCACAGTTTATGATGTTGAGAACAGGCACCGCACTTAAAACGGCAATAATTACTCCGCCCCATACAGCCGGCATCAGCTTGCTGGGTTGTTGCATAAGGCCTCCTGATGTTTTTGACTTGTTGTACATCCCATTAGAAAAGATACGATTTTCACTGAATAATAGAAAGTATTTTTTGCTATTTCACCCGCAGTTGATGAAATATAGTATGTTATTGATTCATGGTCAAGCGATTTCGGTCAAGCGCATCGTGCCATATACGGCAGGGCGATGATTTTGAAACCTGTTCGTTTTCAACCTGTGTGTGGCATACTGTTGGATGAAGAAAGATTTGGGCTGATATTTCGCCATAAAGAATGTCATTGCGAGTTGGGTATAGCAAAACTGCCATTATTCACGCAAGGATATAAAAAAAATTGTCATTGTGAATCCGCCGGAGGCGGATGAAGTAATCTCCGCCATAAGGTGACTATCTCTGTACAATGCCCTTTAAGCGGAGATCGCCACGCGCCACGACAGATACCGGCCTTTTTCGCATCTGTGTCCTCCACTAAGGACATGGCGGGGATTGCTTCGTTTCACGGCATATACTGTTCTTATAAATACACTGTTCCTCCACTCGCAATG
>JAFGSU010000540.1 GCA_016934435.1 Candidatus Zhuqueibacterota bacterium
CAGGAATTTTTCAGCACCTATAAACTGGATGTGATCGTCGTTCCGACCAACAGACCGGTCGTCCGCGACGATTTAAACGACGTTATCTATCGAACCAAGAAGGAGAAATATAATGCCATCATCGAGGAGGCCATCTCCATGCACGATCAAGGCCGTCCGGTGCTGGTGGGCACGATCTCGGTGGATGTTTCGCAGCGTCTGAGCGATATGTTAACCCAGCGCGGCGTGCCTATCGCCAACTGGCTGAAAAAAGGCGATGTGACCCAGGAACTGGAATCCGGCCGGTTTCACACCGTACTCAATGCCAAGTTCCACCGCCAGGAGGCGGAGATTGTTTCCAAAGCCGGTCTGGCCGGTTCCATCACCATAGCCACCAACATGGCCGGCCGTGGTACCGACATCAAGCTGACGCCGGAAGTGGTGCAGCGGGGAGGGTTGCACATTATCGGCTCTGAAAAGCATGAAGCGCGCCGAATCGACCGGCAGCTGCGCGGACGATCCGGCCGCCAGGGTGATCCCGGTTCATCGCGATTTTATCTCTCCCTCGAAGATGACCTGATGCGGCTGTTCGGCTCGGATCGCATCACCAATATCATGAGTCGTATGGGCTCCTCGGAGGAGGGCGAGCGCATCGAACACCCGCTCATCACCCGCTCCATCGAACGGGCACAAAAAAAAGTGGAAGAGCGCAATTTTGAAATCCGCAAAAATCTGCTGGAATACGACAACGTACTCAATGAACAACGAAAAATCATTTACAAACGCCGGCAGAATCTGCTGGGCTTTGCCACGGCGGATGATTTTATCGAATCGAAATCCAAACGCTTTTTCAGCGAAGAGGATGAACGGGGGCAGTGGAAACTCGATGAGATGCTGCAGAGTATCGCCTCCTTTTTCCGGCGACCGGTTGATTTTGAGGCCAAGGATCTGGAACAACTCAAACACGAAGAAATCAAAGAGACGCTCCGAGAGTGGGTGCAGGAACATCTACAAGAAGATCAATTATACCGTCAATTGCAATTTCGCCACCGATTGCTCGGATACTGCAGCATAGAGTCGGTGCTGCACGAGGTGGTTCGTCTAAAAATTCGCCTGCATAACGCGGGCTCGCACGATACCAGCAAGTGGAATTTCGACGGCATCCGCGATGAATTACAGCGCATATTCTCCGACGCACCGGAATGGCTGGGTGACCGGGGGGGGCAGACCGATGCCGCCCAGGTCGAAAAAAGACTGATCGATTGGGCCGACGATCTCTATAACCAGCGGTTCGAGGTCGACCACAGCAGCTACGATTATGCTGTCTTCAAACAGGTTGATCTGCTGACCGTGCTGCAGGCTTATGTGGACGGACTTTTGGCCATGCATCTCGCCGAGCAGGTTCCGGCCATTTCATGGAATACGGATGATTTCCTGCTGGATTTGCGTCGCGTCTTTAACGCCGCACCGCAACTGGGCAGCCATGAAATTCGCACCATCCGGCGTGAAAAATTGCGTCAGATTCTCTATGATTGGGTTAAGGACAACGCAGCATCCATCGACGACATGGCGTTGCGCCATCGTATCGTCGGCTATTTTTCGACCTTAAATTTCATCGATGCTTTGATGCACCATCTTTTCGCCTCCGGTGACGGCAAAGCCGAAGCGCTGTCGCAACAGCAGAAAGCTAAACTGCAGGCATGGTTTGGGGCGGAAGCGCTCGATTTTACCGCAGAAGGCGAGGAGAAACTGTCGGCGGCACAGAAATTATCGCGCCATCTGCGCCGGCTCTATATCCTTAAAATGGATGAAAAACGCCAGGCTTATCTCGATCAGATGCTGATTAAGGCTTCCATTGAAGAGTATATCTCTGCCGCGGTTTCGGCTGTTACGAAAGCCATCGCCTCGAGTTCGCGCAGCCACGAAGAAAAACAGAGGGAACTGGGCCTGAATCTGCAATACATGATGCTGCAGCGCCCGGAGAAATCCTTGCCCGGCAGCCTGGATGAAGCCGGGCTGGCTTCGTTCAGCGAGGATATGGTAGCCTGGGCGTTGAATTTGCAGCATACTTTTGCCGAACGCGAGGAACGATTGCGGCAATCAGCCCTGAGCTCCGAAATCGTCCGCGATTCCGTTTTCATGATGATCGAGGACACGATCTACAATATCATCCGCACGGCATTGGACACCGGTACCGAACTGGACGCAAGCCAGATGCGGCGGCTGGAAGCCGATTGCCGTCTGGTGTTCCGACAGACGCCGCGGCTGGCGGATGAGAGCGATCAGGCTTTTGACCCCAATACCATTATGGACCAGCTCGGGAAATGGACCAGCGATCTGTACCACCAGCGCATTCAGGAATTGGGCCCCGAACTGGTGACGCGCTATGAACGCTATCTCATGCTGGAAAAGATCGATGAGAATTGGCGTCAGCACCTCAACGCCACCGATGAATTGCGCGAAGGCATCGGATTGCGAGGGTACGGGCAGAAGGATCCCCTGCTCGAGTACAAGAGTGAAGCCTATAATTTATTCGTCAAAATGATCGATCGCATCGACCGCGAAGTGGTCAGTACCCTGTTCCGCGTTTTCGATGTCGGCGGTGAACTGGAAGAACGACAGATGCGGCGCAGCGAGCCCAAAGACTATATGACCACCCATTCGCAGGTTGAAATATTCAAACAAGTGATGGGTCGCACAAAACAGGCGGAACCTTCTGCGCAACCATCCGTTCAAACAGGTAAAAGACCGCAGGTGATAAAAAAAGCGCAGGTCGGCCGTAACGCTCCCTGTCCCTGCGGCAGCGGCAAAAAATATAAACATTGTTGCGGCAAGAATGTATAATAAGCTTGCATTTGTTTTTTTATTTCATATATTGAATAGTAGAGGGGGGCTTTTTCGACCTGGAGAGATGCATGAAAAAAGATTTGCTTGAAATTATTAGTTCGGTCATAAAAGAAATACGCGAAAATTCGGAAGAGGATGTGGATTTACATTTCATCGTCGAGATGTTGATCGAACGGGGATTTTCCGAGGAAGATATCTCGGATGCCATGGTCTGGCTCATGCATCATGAAGAAACCATTGAACGGTATGTAAAAGACAGGGGAACGAACCTGCCGCGGGCTGTATGGCGCACCCTGCATGAAACCGAAAGCGAAGCCATTTCGCCGGAAGCGTTCAGTTATCTCTTTCATTTGCGCGAATTGGAGCTTTTAAGTGATGATGATATGGAACTCATCATCGAACGCGCGGTAAGCCTGAAAACACCTTCGCTTGATGTTGAGGAGATCCAGGATTTAATCGCTCTGGTTATTCTGGATTTTGAAAATAGTGTTTTAAAGGGATATTTTCAATTCACTGCGAACCGATTGCCTCATTAAAAAGAGAATCAATCTTGGTAAATATGGGAATACAATCTCCCACAGTTTTGAGCCCGCTTGTTCAAACCATTTTGGCAAAAATCAGCGAGCGTGAAATATATCGGCAGCGTTATCAATCGGAAATATACTACCAGGTGGAAGTGGCGCTCAAGCCGGGGCGCATGGATGCGTTCACCATACCCCTTTGCCAGCTAAAATCGCAGCGAAATCCCAGGTTGACCGAGCCGGTGGCCAAAGCCGTTCTGGTCGATTTGAAGGAATTGTCATTCAAACTGCGTCGATTCGAAAAACAGGAAAAACCGTTCCCGCCGGCGCGGCCTTTTTCCGTCTCCGAGCTCATTCTGCATGCAGCCGTACACTGGCGCTGGCCGCCGGGGCAAACCCGTATGCTCGTCGACCAGTTACAGGAACTGAGCGATCCGCTCCTCCGCCAGGGCGTTGATGCAACGCTCGTCGACGAAACCCGACTGTGCATTTTTTCCGACTATGGCAAGGAATACCTGCCAGCGACGCCCAAACGGCTTTCAAGCGCGGTGAATAACCGCAACATCCTGGCGCCGCAAAATATAAGAAAAACACCCAGGAAAGTAAAACGCCTGCTCACCCCGGAACAATACAGGCTCTATCATCTGGTGTGGTCCCGATTTCTCGCCTGGCAGACCTGTGATGCGCAGTTGCAGGTTGTTGACGTTGAAATCACTGCCGGAGACGACCAGCGTTATCGGTTTGAACGTAAGGATAAAGGCATTTTATTTCGCGGCTATATGCAGGTGTACGAACAGGAAATCGACATCGAGTTGCGGCAATCGTCTTATATTTGGCCCTCGGCGCTGACAAAACGAGACCCCCTGCGTCTGGTTACCATGTCCCTGATTAAAGAAAAAACAGCGCCGCCGCCAAGATTTTCGCCCCGGACTCTGAAAAAAAATATCATAGCCGATGGCAGCGACATACAGCTCGCCCTTGCCCAGCTGATCAGCGAGCAGTATTTAATCTTGAATGGACAGGGACTGGAACCGACCGACAAGGGACTCGCCGTGCCATTGCCGGAAGATTTCGTGCCGGATCCGGCGCTGGCATCGTCCAGGTCGGCGTCAAATAAAGGGCAGCAAACAGCGCCTGCCGAATCTGTGGCGCGCGAAAAACCGGCCGCACGCATGACCTGCCCGCTTTGCGGCAAGCGTCTGGTAGAACGTCAGGGACGATACGGCCGCTTCCTCGCCTGCAGCGGCTATCCGGCTTGTCGGCATACACAGCCCATCGCCCTGGATATTCCCTGCCCGGAAAAAGACTGCAACGGCCATCTGGTGGAAAGACGCACGGCCAAAGGCAAGATATTCTACGGCTGCAGCGAATATCCGCGCTGCCGACATGCCCAATGGCAGATACCATAACACGAAAACCTGTGAAAATTACTATTTGAATACAAGTGGAAGACAAACGACATGCCCGCTATTTATGGTTCATCCTGATTCATGCTTGAACAGTTCTACCGAGACATGATAGATAGCCGGCTGTCTTCTTGCTCTCGCTTTGATAGCGGGAACGAATATTCCGTCTTATGATCACCATGCGGATTAACAGGCTGCAACACCTATCGGGTGCATATTGAATAAAGAGTTACAGCATAATACGATGGAACACTGGCTGCGTCGATTCGATCGTTATCTGCAGGTGGAGCGACATGGCTCTATCTATACGCGCAAAGCCTACATCAACGATATCGGGCAATTCATCCTCTATGTACAGCAGCGGCTCTCACAATCGCAAGCAAACCTGAATTCATTCACACGCGCCACTTTGCGCGGATTTCTGGCGCATCTGGTTCGCAGCGGCTATACGCCCCGAACCGTGGCCCGCAAGCTGGCGACCCTGCGCAGTTTCGCCCGCTATCTTGTACGAGAATCGGCCATTATCGCCAATCCCACTCTGAATATAACCTCTCCCAAGCTGCCCAAACGGCTGCCGCATTTTCTGACGCGGCACGAGATGCAGTCGTTACTGGCGCTGCCGGCGGTGGACACATTTTCCGGTTTACGCGATCGACTGATATTGTATCTATTTTATACTACAGGCGTTCGCATCAGTGAAGCCGCCAATTTACAGGTGCAGGATATTCAGTTCTGGGACGGCACGTTGCGCGTAAAGGGCAAACGCGACAAAGTACGCCTGCTGCCGATGGGACGCGGATTGACGCAGTTGCTGCAAAACTATCTGGATTTGCGGCGCTCACAAGTGATAAAATCGACCCGGTCCGCCGAGTTCGTCTTTGTGGATGACCGGGGAGAACCGTATACCCGGCAGCAATTGGCCAGGCTCATTCAGGGCTATATCCGGCGCATCGCGGACCCCAAAAAAGCGCACCCACATGCGTTGCGGCACAGTTTTGCCACCCATCTCATCGATGAGGGCGCCAATATCATGTCGGTCAAAGAGCTATTGGGACATGCCAGTCTTTCGACAACACAAATTTATACACACGTATCGGCTGAACACCTGCGTCGTATCTATAAACAAGCGCATCCACGCGCCGGCAAAAACAAATAATTCCATTCGCCAAGTCCTTTTCATTATTAGAACAGGGAGGTGAACAAATAAAACAAATAACTCCAAATTGACAGCGCCGATTTTATTCTCATACTCAAAGGAGGCATTATGCGCATAACATTCACTGCACGTCATTTCAAGACATCCGATCGACTGAAAGAACATGCTTTCACCCAGGTTGAAAAACTCAAACGCTATTATGACGGCATACTGGATATAGAAATAATACTCGATTACATAAAACAGCAACAGGTCGCAGAATTGATAGCCAAGGTGTACGGCACGCGACTCACCGTGGTAGAAAAAAGTGAAGATATGTATAAATCCATCGATCTCGCCGTGGATAAACTGGAACGACAGCTCAAACGATATAAAGGGAAAATACGCGGATTTCAAAAACAGAGAATCGCTGAAAATTTTTAATACTCAAAACCTGACAGAAACATGCCGGAAAAGAAGGAAATTCCGTTCATAACGGTTGCAGAATTATACGAGCAGAACCACCAGCGCATTGGCTTGAAGGTAATCAATAATCAGTCCAGTTTTATGCGCAAAATACGCGAGCGCGAGATTCACCGTCCCGGCCTGGCGTTGAGCGGTTTTGTTGATGTTTTCACCTATTGGCGCATTCAGATCATTGGGAATACGGAGATCGGTTACCTTAATACCCTGCCGCCCGAGCAGCGTACAAAGAGCATCCGCACCGTGCTCGGATTTGAGATTCCCTGTATCATACTCACCAATAAAAATGAACCGCCGAAGGAGCTGGTGGAGATAGCCGACCAGAACGGGATCACTCTTTTTTCCACGCCGTTGAACACGACCACAGTCATTCATCAGCTCAGTGATTATCTGGATGGCGTGTTTGCGCCGGAAACCATCCTTCATGGTTCGATGGTGGATGTGTATGGGGTCGGCGTTTTAATCACCGGCGAAAGCGCTATCGGCAAGAGCGAACTGGCATTGGATCTCATCGAGCGAGGCCATCAACTGGTGGCGGATGATGTGGTCCATATCACGCGCGTCGGGCGCAACCAGCTGCAGGGCGAAGCCAGTGAAATTCTACAGCACCACATGGAAATTCGCGGGCTCGGCATTATCGATGTCCGGCGCATGTTCGGCATTCGCGCCATTCGCGGCAAGAAAAACATTCATATCGTCATTCATCTGGAAAGATATTCGCCGGATCGGGAGTACGAACGAATCGGAGTGGACGAATCGAGTATGGAGATATTGGGTGTCAAGGTGCCGCATGTGGTCTTACCCATCATGTCGGGCAAAAACATCACCGTGATCGTCGAAGTGGTGGCCATGAATCATAAACTGAAAGAACTGGGTGAAAATGCCGCCCAGGAATTCAACGAACGGTTGATCTCCGGTATGATGGAACAGAAACAATAACAGTTGAATGCGGATCAAAGCGAGCACAAGTCCGGTAACGTATCCGATAGTATACACCATCGCATACAAAAAATCGCGGATTCCGGAGTGCATCCGGTACAGAAAGCCATAATCATATGAAATATGCCATTTTACTCACGCACGGCCCCATCGGCGAAGCCATGATCGAAGCGGCACGGGGGATCACCGGATTGGATGAGGGGTTGCATGCGCTCTCGGTGACGAACCGGTCGTTGGATGAAATCGCGCTGCGGCTCAAGTCGCTGGTCGATGCGCCTGAGGAAAGTCGGGAAGGCGTGATTATTCTGGCAAGTTTAAAGGGCGGGAGTTGCTGGAATGTAGCTGCCGCACTGGCGAAGGATCATGCCATGATCCGTGTCGTCTCGGGGTTGAATTTATCCATGGTACTGTCGTTTTTGACCAAACGGGATGACTTGTCGCTGGATGCGTTGTCCGAGGAAATTGTCAGGGATGGATTGCGCGGCATTGATCTGTGTTCTCATGAACAAACGCCGCATGCGAATGATCGCTGAAAAGCGCCGAATGATGGATGGGGGATATCATTTAAGGAGATAACGATTCATGCCACTGGTGCAGGTTCGAATTGATGACCGTTTAATTCATGGACAGGTGGTGGTGGGCTGGCGTAACGAGCTGAAACCACAACGTATTATGCTCTGCAGCGATGAAGTCGCCGGCTCGGATTGGCAGAAGACCATCTATTTATCCGCCGTCACCAACGACATTGCTGCATCGGTGCTGACATTGAAAGAAACGATTCGGTTTTTGAATTCCGAGAAACAGAGCAAAGAGAGGATTCTGCTTTTGGTTGACAAGCCGAAAACCATCGTCGATCTGGTAGCAGCGGGCGTACCCATAGAGAAGGTGAACGTCGGCGGCATGCACTTTAAGCCCGGCAAGAATCAAATCGCTCCATTTATTTTTGTAGATGAAGAGGACGTCGCATACTTTCGTATGTTGTATGATAAAGGCATTAAACTGGAAGGCCGCGACGTACCCACGCGGTCACCGGTTGATATTGCCCGGGTGTTGCGTTTTACCCCGGTATAAGCCATGGAAAGGATGAGTGCCCTCTTTAACCGCTGAAGAGTGATACTTTTCTCTATCGTTTTGAATTGGCGGAAATGGAATCGTTATGAACAATCCATACAAACGCTGCGATGTATTTATGTGCAATTACGGCGGGCATGTCAGGTTTGAAAATGTCGTATCCGCCTATCACGTCATGAAAGTTAAAAAGTGTTATCCGCACGGTTGCATCATGTTCAAATGGTCGTGTGCATTGCTGAACAAGGGCAAACGCTGTGTGCGCGGTTATAGCCATATAGGGCGACTGTGCGAAGGCTGCAGTCATTATCGCGATGAAAAAGTGCATTATCAGCCGAGCATCCGGTTAGCGCCTGAAGAGTTTGCTCGTTTTATGGAAGATGTGGAAGCGTTTGATGAATGGCTGGAAGAAGTCAAGGATCGCGACTGGGAGATCGGTTGCCGCATCGATTCGGTCAAGCCGCGGTTTCGCCAGGAAATTTCAGGGCGGCGCGGACATTTGCGTCTCGACGGCTATCTATTGATTATTGAAAACGGATTTATCGGCACCGAGGCGTTTGACGATTATTTTTACATCGCCATCTCGCCGCAGCAGCAGGAGCGCTTAAAGTTTGCTCCGGGGGATGAGATGGATGCCCGGGGTCGACTGGTACTGGATCGTGGCCGCATTCTGTTTCCGCGCATCCGGCAGGTCGATTTTTCTTTTCGCTCCGGCGCCCGGGCCTGGAACAACAGCCGCGCCCTGGTGGCGCGCGAATCGGCCACGCTGTTCAGGGAGCAACCGGAAAAATGCCTGCACTGCAGCGAAGGCGCCCTCGTAGACGTTGTCGAGAGAAAGCGCGATCGAATTCAGCATCGCCGGCAACTCATTTGCCTGCAGGGTATGGCCGATTGGCAGTCCTGCTATGTTTCCGCCATCAATCGGTCCGGCGCCTTTATGCACGCGTGTCCGAAAAATGGCCATTCACACAGCGATTCGATGTTTTTCGGCTAAATTTTCAACACGAGAGGTGACGCTGATTTCAATCCGGTTTATAAATCATAACAGCATGATGGGAGCCGATTAAACGGCGAACGGCTGCCCTCGATAGCAGGGCTGAGGAAAAATGGAAAAATAATGTGAATCGATAATAGCGTTGGGTAGAAAAGAGATGACAAAAGGGATTACGAAACGAAACGAAGATTATGCGCAGTGGTATCTGGACGTGATCGCGGCCGCCGACCTGGCCGAACATTCGGCCGTAAAAGGCTGCATGGTGATCAAGCCGAACGGATATGCCATCTGGGAAATGATACAGGCTCAATTGGATCGCATGTTCAAAGCGACCGGGCACGTGAATGCCTATTTCCCGCTTTTTATTCCTGAGAGTTATCTGCAAAAAGAGGCGGAACACGTTGAAGGATTTGCGCCGGAATGCGCCGTGGTGACCCATGCCGGCGGCAAGCGCTTGGAAGAACCCATGGTTATCCGCCCTACTTCCGAGACCATCATCTGGTCCACCTATAAAAACTGGATTCAATCCTATCGCGATCTGCCGATTCTGATCAACCAGTGGGCCAACGTCGTGCGCTGGGAGATGCGCACGCGTTTGTTCCTGCGAACCACCGAGTTTCTCTGGCAGGAAGGTCACACCGCCCATGCCACGGCCCAGGAAGCCGAGGAAGAGACGCTGAAAATATTGGGTGTCTATCGCGATTTTGCCGAGCAATATATGGCGGCTCCGGTATACGTCGGTATTAAGACCGATAAAGAAAAATTCGCCGGCGCCGTACGCACCTACTGCATCGAAGCCATGATGCAGGACCGCAAGTCATTGCAATGCGGCACCTCGCACAATTTAGGACAGAATTTCGCCAGGGCTTTTGACGTCACCTTTCAGGATGAATCCGGCAAACTGCAGCATGTCTATGCCACCAGCTGGGGCGTCTCGACACGACTCATAGGCGCTCTGGTCATGAGCCACAGCGACGATAACGGCTTGGTGCTGCCGCCGCGCCTGGCGCCGCTAAAAGTGGTCCTCATTCCTATCTGGAAGGAGGAATCCGAAATGGAAAAAACAAAGCAAAAAGCAGCCGAACTGACCGCAAACTGGCATGATCAAATATCTTTCAGGATCGATGACCGGGATCAATACCGGCCGGGTTATAAATTCAACGAGTGGGAAAAACGCGGCGTCCCCATTCGTATCGAAATGGGACCCAGGGACGTCGCCGCCGACCAGGTCGTCGTGGTCCGCCGCGACACCGGCGAAAAGATACCTATGCCGCAGCAGGACCTGCTGCCCAGGATTCAAAAGCTGCTGGAGCAGATGCAAAACGATCTGTACCAGCGCGCCTTAGAGTATCGCAATGCCGCCACGTATCGCGCCGATGATTATAAAGAATTTCAGAGCGCCATCGAAAATCCCGGTGGTTTTTTCTGGCTGCACTGGTGCGGCAATCCGGACTGTGAAAACAGGTTCCAGGAAACCTCCAAGGCCACCATTCGTATCATACCCATGGATGGTGAAAAAGAACAAGGACCGTGCATTGTCTGCGGTAAACCATCACAGCAAAGAGTTTTGGTGGGGAAATCATATTGATCCGTCGAACAGCCCCTTCAAATTGGGTAGATATGTAAAATTTTTAGGGTATATGTACCCTGTGGGGAGATCACCGATTTGGTGCCTGCAGGTTAATTATGTAACCCTGTGGGTGGCATATCTTCAGGGGGGCGCGGATTACCACCGAATTGGGGGAGATGAGATGACGTGTGTAACTAGTTCATATTACTATATATGGAGGTACTATGCCGAAAAGAAAAAAGGAAATATTGGAGATAGAGATTCCCAGCAAGACGTTGCGCATCCAGAATGCCGCCTGTCCGAAGGGACATAGCCTGATGGATTCGGAAAATAAAATCCATGGCTACCCGTCGGTCACGGTCGTGGCAAAATACAAGTCGAAAAAAGGCGAAATTCATCTTGATCCGGTTTACGGCAGTTTCAAAAATGTCGTCGAAATTGAGGTGCCGGATGGCGAGGTGGTGGAATTCTTCTGTCCCGTATGTGGCGTCTCTCTCACAGATACCAATCAAACCTGTTCCGTCTGTTCGGCGCCGATGTTTGAGATGCGTTTGCCGCATGGCGGAATCGTCGAAGGGTGTCTGCGCAACGGGTGCCATTTCCACAATCTTAAACTGGTCACCGGCGACGAACTGGTGAAGCGATTGTACGAGTCGCAAACGCTCGACGCGTATCTGTAGCAGGTGTACTCCGACCGCATGGATGTGGATGGTCTGCACACCTTTCGAACCGGTTATGTAGCTATAGTCGGCCGGCCCAATGTCGGTAAATCGACCCTCATTAATCATTTGCTGCAGTTCAAACTGGCCATCACCACGCCCAAGCCGCAAACCACCCGGCATCGCATCATGGGCATTCTCACGGGCGATGGTTACCAGATTATTTTTCTGGATACGCCCGGGCTCATCGATCCCGATTATCGTATGCAGGAAGTGATGATGCGCGCCGCCCAGCGCGCCATGGCGGATGCGGATATCGTTCTGCTCATCGTCGAAGCGAGCGAGACGATTTCGGCCCGAGACGAACAGATCATCAAAGACCTGCAGCAGGGGGGAGGTAAGCTCATCCTTGCCATCAATAAAATCGATTTGCTGGAGAAAGCAAAGCTTTTGCCCTTGATGGATGCATTTCAGCAGCTGTGTCGGTTTGTCGCCATCATCCCAATTTGCGCCCGCACCGGTGAAAACACCGATGCGCTTCTGTCACAGCTTGTTGAGGTTCTCCCCGTGGGCGCGCCTTTCTACAATGAGGACGAGGTCACGCAACATCCGGAACGTTTTTTCGTCAGCGAATTGATACGTGAAAAAATTTTCACCCACTATGGTGAAGAAATACCCTACTCCACCGCCGTGGTCATCGACGAATTCAAGGAAAATAAAGGAAGGAAAGATTACATCAAGGCGCGCATTGTGGTGGAGAAACAATCGCAAAAGGGTATTATTATCGGCAAAAAAGGGCTTGCCCTGCGCCGGGTAGGGCAGGAAGCGCGCGCTGAAATTGAACAATTCCTCGGCAGACCGGTATTCTTGGAGCTCTGGGTTGCGGTGCGCGAAAAATGGCGTAAAAAGGATATTCATTTGCGGGAATTCGGCTATGAGTAAAAAATTTAAATCCTGCGCCTATTTTCAGATTTCACTTTTTGTTCTAACCATGATGATGGCGCCGGGTTGTGCCGGACTGCGATATGTGCCGCCGCGCAGCGAACCCATCGTACGGGTGGGGATTGTGCAGGAAGTAGAATCGTTTGTATTTGAGCCGAGCGGGCCTCTGCATGTACTGGCGCAAACAGAACGGCAACGTTTCTCTACCGACATCGAGGGAGCCTGGCAGGTATCGATTTCACAGGTAAAACCGGCCCGGGTCGTCTACCGTTGCATCCTGTACGAATCGGACGATCGCGCCAGGGCGAATGAATCGGCGATGGCGTGGCGGCAGAAGGGACAAACCGTCGATGTGATCGTGCGGGGCGATGAGCTCAAAGCCGGAAACCGAACCATTGTTGACCATCGATCCTATGCGGTGGCGCTGTCCGCAGAATTCAAACAGCAGGCGGAAGCCAAAGCTCATCTCAAGTCGGTGTTCGCGGGCGCCTCCTCCGGTCGCGTGTTTCGTGAAATCCTTACTCCGGCATCCGGTATAATCACTCTCATATCCCCTGATAAAAAAATCCATACCGTGGATAATGGCATGCGGCTGGTCAGCCCAGCCATCCGGATTGAAAATATCAAAGTCGGCCAGGGATTTCACTGGGAACGAACCGAATCGCGCACCTATGGCGGAGAACTGGAAATAACCATATCCCCGGAAGGCTATTTATCCATCGTCAATGTCTTGCCCATGGAACTTTATCTGGCAGGCGTTGTCGCCGGAGAGATGCCCGCCTCTTTTCCGGTTGAAGCCCTGAAAGCCCAGGCCATCGTATCGCGAACTGTGTTCCTGCACCATTTCGGCCGGGTCCATCGCGACGACGATTATGACGTTTGTGACGATGTTCATTGCCAGGCGTTTTCAGGCCTGAGTGAAAGCAGCGAGGCGGTGAAAAATGCAGTTTACACTACAAGAGGACTGGTGCTCACCTACCGTGACCAACTGTGCGAAGCCAGTTACTCGGCTGTATGCGGCGGCCATACCGAAAACGCCGTGAATGTCTGGAACGGTTCCGACGAGCCCTATCTGCGCGGTCGATTGGATACATTCGAGCCTTTACGCGGATTTGACCTGCAGGACGAAGCCAATGTGCGCCTCTGGGTCGAATCCGAACCCAGGGTGTGCTGCAATATGCGGGACGCGGGGTATCCCACGTTTGCCCGATATGCCGAAAAATATTTTCGCTGGCAACAGAGCTGGAGCCGGACGGAGCTGGAAAAGATCATCAGTGAAAAAACCGGGCAAAAATTCGGGCATCTGCGGGACCTGATTCCCGTGAGCCGGGGTGTGTCCGGACGTATCAAGGAATTGCAAATTGTCGGCACGCAAAAAAGTTTTTCGATCCATAAAGAGCTCAATATCCGGCGGGCATTATCTCCGAGCGCTCTCTACAGCGCCTGTTTCGTGGTGGAGAAATCGAATGTGGTTAATGGCTTGCCCGGCCGGTTTTTGTTCAAAGGAGCCGGATGGGGCCATGGCGTCGGCATGTGTCAGGTGGGCGCCGCTATTCGCGCCCGGGAGGGAAAAACGGTGAATGAGATTCTAGATTTCTACTATACCGGTGTCAGGATTACACAAGTTTATTAGAGGTGGAATATGCACTGTGAACCCAGTTTATTTCTTTTAGCCGTTATTGGTATTATGGCTGGTATATTATCGGGATTATTCGGTATCGGCGGCGGCATTATCATCGTTCCGGCGCTGGTGTACATCGTCGGTTTCAGTCAATTGAGCGCGACCGGCACCAGTCTGGCGATCCTGTTGCCGCCGGTGGGATTGGCGGCGGTGATGGAATATTATTACCACGGCCATGTCCATTTTCGCTCCGCCATCGTCATTGCCATCTGCCTGTTTCTATCGGCCTGGGCCAGCGCTCATTTTGCCAACAAGATAAACCAGTTTTATCTGAGAATCGGATTCGGGGTCTTTATGGTGTTGGTCGGGATCATGATTGTAATCGTCAACTGGAATAGACTGGGGAAATAAACCGTAATCCTGTCCGATAACCTGATTTTTCAGCGGGCTCAACCTCCGGCTACCAGCAGGGATTGGGGCGCTTTCCTGCAGAATCTGGCAATTGAATAAGGATTTTTGTATGGCTTTTACGACGCTGGACTTTATCATTCTCATCCTCTATCTCGTCGGCGTCACCATCTTTGGCGCCTGGCTGGGCAGACGACAAAAAGATACCACCGACTATTTTCTCGGCGGCCGCAATTTGCCCTGGCTGGCCGTCTGCTTTTCCGTCGTTGCCACCGAAACCAGCACTCTGACGTTTATCAGCATCCCCGGTCTGGCCTATCTCACCAATCTCAATTTTATCCAGATCACCATCGGATACCTGATCGGTCGAATTATTATCGCCTTTGTGCTGCTGCCCGGGTATTATCGGGGCGAAATGCAGACCGCCTATCATCTCCTCGGCAACCGCTACGGTTCAAACATGCGCAGTTTTGCGTCGGTAGTCTTTCAGATTACGCGCCTGATGGCCGACGGCGTGCGTCTCTTTGCCACGGCGATACCTTTGGCTATCATCACGGGTTGGAGTTACAGCGCCAGTATCATCGTCATGGCGGTATTCACTATTCTGTATACGTACCTGGGGGGCATCCGCGCCGTCGTATGGATGGACGTCATACAGATGGTGATCTACATCGGCGGGGCGCTGCTGGCATTGTACGTTATTCTGTACAAATTGGGAAGCCCGGCGCTTGCGAGCGAGACCTTGCAGGGATGGTCCGTGATACCGCAACGCCTGCAGCAGGGCTGGCATGCTTTATGGGTTGCCGCCCAACCGGCGGATAAGTTACAGGTGTTTTACCTGGGTTTGGACAAGTCATTAAAAGAATTTTTTACCATCAACTATACGTTGTTCTCCGGCTTGCTCGGCGGCGCTTTTTTGTCCATGGCTTCGCACGGCACCGATCAGCTCATCGTGCAGCGCTTGCTGGCCTGTCACGATTTGCGCAGCAGCCAAAAAGCCCTCATCACCAGCGGCGTGCTGGTGATTGCGCAATTCGCCCTGTTTCTCATCCTGGGACTGGGATTGTTCGCCTACTACGGCGGCGTAGCCATACGGTCGGATGAAATCCTGCCGCGCTTCATCGTCGAAGGGCTGCCCATGGGTGTTTCCGGCATCATCATCGCCGGCATCTTTGCCGCAGCCATGTCCACCCTCAGCGGTTCGCTCAACTCGCTGGCTTCCTCCTCCATGCTCGATCTCTATAAACAGAAATGGGGCAAGGATAACTCTGCGGCGAAAGATTTGCTGGTCTCCAGGATGCTGACGTTTATCTGGGGTATCGTCTTCATCGGCGGCGCCATGCTGTTCAAGGACACCGAGAATCCGGTGGTGGAACTGGGGCTGGCCATCGCTTCCTTCACCTATGGCGGATTATTGGGCGCCTTTTTCCTCGGCATCAGCAACCGCCACGTGCGCGAGGACCACGCCCTGGTCGCCATGTGGAGCGCGATATTTTTCATGACCTGGATCATCGGCCAGAGGGAGACCGGCCTGGTTCTGATGGTGTTGTTGAATCTGGCCGCCGCCTGGTGGATCTGGCGGCGCATTAAAAGCGCCATCAGCAAGGGATTTATTGTTCTGTGGACGGTGATAGTGCTCGGCCTGATCATGATCGTGGTTTCGCCCGGGTTTGC
>JAFGSU010000541.1 GCA_016934435.1 Candidatus Zhuqueibacterota bacterium
AAGGATTTGGGATTCAACCAGGAAAACATTCTGGTCATTCAGCTGGCCAATGAAATCAAACCTAAAGCCGGCCTGATCAAGGACGAACTTGAAAGAATCCCGCACATCATGAATGTCACGGCATCATCCGACGTGCCCTATAGAGGATTTACCCGCAATGGCTATTTCCCGCAGGGATATAAGAGTCCGTTTTATTTTCACGTGGTCGATATCGATGATGATTTTTTGTTGACATTTGACATAAAGCTTGTGGCGGGAAGAGGCTTTTCAAGACAATCATTGGCCGATAGAAATGCCTATTTGATCAATGAGACGCTGGAACGGACGTTGTCGTGGCCGGATCCCATCGGCAAAGTGATTCGTCGCGGTGGCGAGCATCCGGTCATCGGTGTGGTACAGGATTTCCATTTTTCTTCCATGTACGACCGGATCGAGCCCTTGATTCTCACCAATCAACCCTGGAATGATCTGTTCGATGTGTTGTCGGTGAAAATCGACAGTCCGGATGTGGGTATGACGGTGAGGGCGATAAAAAGAGCATTTGAGAGAGCCGTTCCGCATGCGCCGTTTGATTATTTCTTCCTGGATGAAGCGTTTGATCGACTCTATCGCACCGAGCAGAACATCGGCCGCATGTTGCTGTATTTCGCCGGTCTGGCGATTCTCATCGCGCTTTTGGGTTTATTCAGTCTGGCTTCTTTTTCCATAGAAAAGCGGACCAAGGAGATCGGCATTCGTAAAACCCTGGGCGCCAGCAGCAGGGGGATCGTGGTTTTGTTGTCGAAAGAATTTCTGCGCCTGGTGGTGATCGCCAACGTCATCGCCTGGCCGATGGCGTGGTATGCGGCGCGCCTGTGGCTGGGTAATTTTGCTTATCGCCGGGCCATCGGCATCGAGGTATATTTTGGCATCGGCATCCTGGTGCTGGTCGTGGCGCTGATGGCCATGGCCTATCAGGCGATCCGCGCCGCCATTGCCGATCCGGTGCGGTCGTTGCGGTACGAGTGAGGATGAGGCAGGGGCTGTCGGGAGGAATGATAGGATAAACCGGAAATTTTGTGGGTTGACCGGTTCGGCATCCGGTTCTTGTTGACCTTTCGGCGAAGTAAATAATAAGCTGTTCTATCCATAAAACGCAGTACGCAGGTCGCTTTGGTTCTATCAGAAACGATATTCATTTTTCATCGTTGGCTACAATTAATAGTGTTTTTCCGATACCTCTGCGAGCGATAAAATAAAAAACGCCGAGCGCGCCGAGGATACGCAGAGTGCGCCGAGATGAATCTGTCGGTGTTATTGAACCATTCTCGATTTGATTTTACAATGCAAATCGTGAATCCAGGATCTACGTTATTTTGTTTTTCTTTCCTCTGCGGTTCAGCGTCCTCGATGGTGGATTATTGATGTTATTAATCTGTTTGGACGTTAAGGATTGGAAGGATGATCATCATGCTTTACAATTATATAAAACTCGCCTTTCGCACCATGCGAAAGAACAAACTGGATACGCTGCTGAACCTCATCGGCATATCCCTGGGCCTGGCGTGCGGATTGTTGATCCTGTTTCATGTGCAGGATGAACTGAGTTACGACCGCCATTTCAGCGAGGCGGAACGCATTTTCCGGGCGACCTGTGAAATGCGCGAAGGTGATGCTGTTCGCCACTGGGCTACTACTTCACCGGTTTTGCTCGAGCATATGAAGCAATCGCTGCCGGAAATCGAAGGGACCTGCCGTCTGTTCGTTATCCCGGAACAGATCGTATCTTACCTCCCGGAACGCGGGTCGCCGCGCCGGTTCAAGGAATCGAGCGGCTTTTTTGCCGACCCCTCTGTGGTCGAGCTCTTCGATCTCCAATTCATCCATGGCGACGCGCAGTCAGCTTTGCGGGAAGTAAATTACATCGTCCTGACCCGGGACATGGCCGAACGGTTTTTCCCGGATGAGAATCCGATGGGGAAATATCTCGGTATCACCGTTGGTGAAAAAACTGGCGCAATTGTACCACTCCGAACAGCGCATGAGCGACCTGTTCAAGGCCTTTGCCCTGTTGGCCATTTTTATCTCCTGCCTGGGACTGTTCGGTTTATCATCCTATGCCGCCCAGGTGCGAGTGAAGGAGATCGGCATTCGCAAAACGCTCGGCGCTTCCCTTACCGATATTGTGCGACTGTTATCCGGCAAGTACCTGGTTTGGATTCTCATCGCCAACGCGGTTGCTTTACCCGTAGCCTATTTGTATATGCAGGATTGGCTGCGCCATTTCGCCTATCGCGCCCACATCGGTGGTGCGCCATTTATATTCACTCTGGCACTGACCCTGTTGGTGACATTGGCTGCCACGAGTTATCATGCGCTGCGGGCGGGCACGGCCAACCCGGTGAAGAGTTTGCGATATGAGTAAAAGTTTATGACCATGTGGCAGGATCATTTTACGGAGGGTGATGATGTTCATGCATTTGCTTAAAATAGCCGTCAGGAATTTTAAAAGATATCCGGGCTATTCGCTGATCAATCTTTTCGGACTGGCGGTCGGTATGGCCGTTTGTATCGCCATCTTTTTATGGGTGCAGGATGAATGGCGTTACGATCGTTTCCACACCCGGGCCGACCGGTTGCATCGGGTGGTGTCGAAATTGGAGAGCGGCTGGACCACCACCAGCCCCTGGGCCATTTCGGAAGTGTTGAAGAAGGATTATCCCGAGGTGATTAGGGCGTCTCGCTATCGACAAAATCAAACGGCATTCAGATACCGGGATATACAGTTCCAGGAATCTTATGCGCTGGTGGACCGCGATTTTTTTGACATGTTTTCATTTCCGCTGTTAAAAGGTAATCCGGATAATGTGTTCGAAATGACCAACGCGGCGGTTCTGACCCAATCTGCTGCCACCCGGTTTTTCGGTGATGAAGATCCCATGGGCAAGGTGATTTCGATTGAAAATCAACAAGAAGTAACCGTGACCGGCCTGATGCAGGACGTCCCGGCCAACTCGTCGCTGGATTTTTCCATCCTGATCAACATGAAAATGGTGCCCCAGGAGGTGCTCGAGTCATGGGCGTTGGAAACCGGCGCTTATGTTCTTCTATCTGAGAACGTCGCGTTGGACGAATTCAGAAAGAAAATGTCGGGCACAACGATGAAATACGACAAACGCACCAATCAGCAAGTCATCAATGATCTGCAGCCATTGACACGAATCCATCTCTATTCCTATTATGGCACTTCTCTCATTTTTTACGTCTACATGTTCAGCGCCGTTGCGGTATTTATCCTGCTGCTTGCCTGCATTAATTTCATCAACCTTTCTACGGCTCGAGCAGGTAAGCGTGCCAGGGAAATCGGCATGCGCAAAGTGACCGGAGCGGCCAGGGGCAGTATCATGCGGCAGTTTTTGTTAGAGTCGATGGCCTATGCTGTAGTGGCGTTGTTGATCGCACTGGGCCTGGTGCGTCTGTTTCTGCCCGAGTTCAATGCCCTATCGGGCAAGCACCTTGCGCTCGATCTGTTAAACAATGCAGGTTTAATGCTGGGACTGCTGGCCATCGCGTTATTCACCGGTATTCTTTCGGGCGGCTATCCGGCATGGGTATTATCATCTTTCAAACCAGTCAGGATTTTGAAACAGGCGGGAGCGACCTCGTCGTCACGATCGACGCTGCGTAAATGCCTGGTGGTGTTACAATTCGTCGTCGCTATTTCACTAACCATCGGCACTTTTATCGTTTACAGGCAATTATCCTACATCAGGAATAAAGATCTGGGATTCAACCGCAATCAGATTGTCGTGATGAGGATGAATCAGGATATTAGAACCAACTATCAGACTTTCAAGGATGAGCTCAAGCAACATACCCATGTTATCCAGGTGACTGCAGCCAATAATTTGCCGACTCAGGTCGGCAACATCAATCCGGTCTACTGGGAAGGAAGGGGGCCGGAAGAATATGAAATCATGAATTTCGTCGCTACCGATCATGATTACATCGAGACGTTTGACATGCAAATCGTCCAGGGAAGGAATTTTTCCAGAGATTACCAGACGGATGTGGACAACTATATCGTCAATGAAGAGGCGGTAAAATTCATGCAGCTGCAAGAGCCGGTGGGCAAGCTGTTCTCCATCTGGCAATATGAGGGCCGGATCATCGGCGTGGTCGGGAATTTTCATGCCACCTCGCTGCGTAATCAGATAAAACCAGTGGTCATAACGCTGCATCAGAACTGGTGGCCGTCGCAACTATTTATCAGAATAAAGCCCGACGAAATACCGCAAACCCTCGAGCGGATTGAGACTCTATGGAAAAGATATACAAACGGGCAACCGTTCATTTATAACTTTTTGGATGATATTTTCGATCAACAATACCGGGCAGAACAGCGTCTGGGCAGGTTATTCAACTATTTTGCCGTGCTGACGATCTTTATTTCCTGTCTGGGATTGCTGGGGTTGGCTTCGTTCATGGCGGAACAGCGCACAAAAGAAGTGGGCGTGCGCAAGGTGCTGGGCGCGACTTATTCCAATATCATTCTGCTGCTGTCGAGAGAATTTGGCGTGCTAATCGCCGTCGCCAACCTGATCGCCTGGCCGCTGACATTTATTTTAATGAAAAGATGGCTGAACAATTTTGCCTATCACGCCGGCGTGCCGTTGCAGGTATTTGTTTTTTCCGCACTGCTGGTTTTGGCCGTGGCCATGGTTTCGGTCAGTTTTCAGGCCGTCAGAGCCGCCAGGGCCGATGCGGTGCGGAGTTTACGGTATGAGTAGAACAAATTGTCCTTAGTGAAGGCACAATATTTTGAATGGGCTTTACCCCCTTTGATCAGGCTAAAGCAAGGAGTTGAGCTGGATTTTTAAGTGATGGAGTTGTCCAAAAAGTCCCGAAAATGTATAGATATTACGATATTAGTACCTTCTCCCCCGTTTTCAAGGGGCCCGTCCGTCAGATTTTTGGCGGAGAGAAGGACAGGATGAGGGAGACCATACCGTCACTTAACTATATTCGACGGCTGTAATCGTACGTTTGGGACAACCTTGCAGAATGTGCTATTTGCATTTTTTGCTTTATGGACAGCCCCAGGTTCCAAAGTCAATGTATTAAACGTATAGGTATGTATTATGTTAAGCAATTACTTGAAAGTGGCAGTCAGAAACCTGTTTAGACAAAAAGGTTATTCTTTTATCAACATCGCCGGCCTGGCCGCGGGCATGGCCTGTTTCATTCTAATCGCGCTTTGGGTTTTCCACGAATTGAGCTATGACAGGTTTCATGAAAAAATGGACCGAATTTATCGCGTCAACACCACGACACCGGAATATGGCCTGGTCACCAGTTCTTCCTTGCGATTGGGACCGGCCATGAAGCAGGCCTATCCGGAAATCGAGCAGGTTACCCGTGTCTGGCCGTGGGCGCGGTCGCTGGTGAGTTACAAGGGCAAATGGCATGACGAGCCTTTTATCCATCTGGTGGATTCGACCTTTTTTACTATTTTCACTTTTCCCATGATCGCGGGCAAACCCGAAGAAGCTCTGCCGGATAAATATTCGGCGGTGCTCAGTGAATCCGCAGCAAAAAGGATTTTCGGCGATGATGATGCCTACGGTAAAATGATCTATTCGCGCGAATTTGACCGCGATTTCAAGGTCACGGCAATCATCAAAGACGTGCCGCAAAATTCTTCGTTTCAGTTTGAAATAATCGGCCGGGTGGATCTGATGCCGGAACAGCGGCTGCAGAGCTGGGAATTCACCGGCTATACCTATTTGCTGTTGCAGCAGGCAGCCGATCATAAAAGCGTAAACGAGAAAATAGCTGCTTTCTATAAAGACCACGTCAATCCGGAATCCGAATATGCCCCGGTGCTTCAGGAATTGAGCTCCATCCATCTTTATCAGCAGGGCAAACCGGGTTTAATAAAATTGGTATACATCTTTTCTGCGGTGGCCGTCTTTATCCTGTTGATCGCCTGCATCAATTTCATGAATCTGAGCACGGCGCGGGCGAGCAAACGCGCCGGCGAGATCGGCGTGCGCAAGGCGATCGGGGCGCAGCGCAAGCAGCTCATCAGTCAATTTCTGGCGGAATCGGTATTGATTGCGCTGCTTGCTTTGATGATCGCGCTTTTAATTGTCCAGTTGGTGTTGCCCGCTTTCAACCAGCTCTCAGGGGAGCATCTTGCCCTTTTCGCAGCCAATATGCCGCTGATGACGCTGTTTTTACTCGCGGTCGCCCTGATCACCGGCTTGATCGCCGGCAGCTATCCGGCCTTTTTTCTCTCCGCCTTCAAGCCGGTCAACGTCCTGAAGATGAAAAACGCGACCCATGGCCGCGGCAAGTCGATGCGCAGCGGCTTGATGGTTTTCCAGTTCGCGCTGGCGGTGGTACTGATCATCAGCGCATTCATGGTGCGACAACAGCTGCATTATATTCAGTCCAGGGACATGGGCATCGATCGTGATTTTATCATCCAGTTGCCGGGCAACGCCGATCTGAACGCGCATTTCGACAGCTATCGCAACGAGTTGCTCAAACATCCTTCGGTTTTAAATGTCACCTCGGCGCAGAATCAGCCCATCGATGTCAGCAATTACATCGAAGTGAACTGGGAGGGCTCCGGCAGGGAGGACGGCCTGCCCATGGCCTATACCACGGTGGAGTACGATTTCTTTGCCACCTTTGATATTTCCTTTGCCCAGGGCCGGCCGTTTTCGCGGCAATTCGCTTCAGATCAAACCAATGCCTGTATCATCAACCAGACAGCCCGTCGACAGATGCAACTAGAATCGCCCATCGGCAAAAAGCTATATTTTGATCATCCGGCGTTTCCGGAAGAACTCAAATCGGTTACCATTATCGGCGTGGTCGAGGATTTCCATATTCGCAGCCTGCACGAACCCATCGGGCCGTTCATCATCCGGATGTACAAACCGTATCAGACCTTTATCTACATAAAAATTCGACCAGACCATATTCCGAATACGATGGCCTACCTGAAAAGAGTAACCCTGTCCAGTGCGCCGGATTTTCCGTTCTATTACGAATTCCTCGATGATGTCAACAACCGGCTCTATCAGCAGGAAAGCACCATGCGATTGCTCTTCCAGGGTTTTGCCCTGTTAGCGATCTTTATCTCTTGTCTGGGCCTGCTGGGGCTGACGGCATTTACCCTCGAGCAGCGCCGCAAGGAGATCGGCATCCGCAGAGTGTTAGGCGCTTCCGTAGCGCAGATCGCCGGGCTGATCCATGTTCAGTTCATCGCCAGAGTATCGCTGGCCATTGTTCTGGCCTGGCCGGTCGCCTGGTTTCTGATGCATCGCTGGCTGCAGAATTTTGCCTATCACACAAATCCGGGAATCTGGACTTTTATGGCCGCGGCGGTCCTGGTGCTGGCGATAACACTGGTGACGGTGAGCTTGATGGCCATCAGAGCAGCGCTAGCTCATCCGGCGGAGTCGCTGAGATATGAATAGTCATAGCTCAATGTTATGCTGTATACCTGCATGAATTTGCGCCCCAAACAGGCGGCAGCGCGCATGGTATCGGTATATGACCAATGAGTTGTTAAATTTTAAGATAAATCCAACTTGTAAGAGATTGATAAAATTTGAAAAAATCATGCGGATCAAAGTCGATTAAAACAGGAGGGAAGATTTCCGGATTTTTTTTGAGAAAGGAAACACCTTCTTCGATTTGGAATGCGACGGTTGGAGGGTCTTCGAAAATGGCGTCTTTTTTTATGGCATCCTCGTAGATATCAGCAAGGGATGGCTTCTGATAAGATTTTAGAAGAAAATAAAAATCGATAAAATCTTTCGGTTCTGTGCGGCCGACCAACGCGCCCAATTTATTGGAAGAGATATTCCGGATGGTATCGATTGATAAGCCTCGATTGGGAGTTAAATAATAGTATTCTCTTTGTTCTGCTAATGACAAAGGATCAATAACGAAATCGATTTTTATATCCTGGATTAAGAGGGATAAAAAAGTCGAAGATTCTTTAATCTTTATATAGGCGTTCTTCCAAAGCGATCTTAATGAATAGGCAACCTCCGACAAATCTATTTCCGTGATGGTGAATAGGTCGAGATCATTTGATATCCTATGATTGAGATAAAAAACCGAAAGGGCTGTGCCGCCCGTCAAGAAAAAATCGGATTTCAGGATGTTTTGCCCGATCAGATTGATCAACAGTTCTCGCTGAGCTTGAGAAGCGTAACAATTTTTATTTTCTTGCAGCGCCATGATATATTTTGCTCAATCGATTCCATTTTTTTCGGGTATAACTGGTGAGTTTTAGCTGTGGAAGATATCGACTGATTTCCTCAATACTGAAAAAGGAAAGGGTATCAACGACACGTCCATATTCAAGAAATCTGGTCATAATCCACCCGTAGACATCGGTATCTTTTTTACTACGGATGAATTTAATTAGATAGTCTCTATCCGTAAATTTGGGATAATCCCAAAAAATGGACTCTAGTTTCATGATTGCTTTCCAAAGAATAGTGCGCCGATATTTTTCAATATATATGTATTTTCACTAAAAGTCAAGGACTTGTATCAAATCCCGCGGCTGGGTGTAGCCGGAAATGAGGGTGGTAAGAATGCCCCCGGTCGCCGGGGTACATGAATTGGCGGCGGAAGTGAAGGTGACCGAACCCTTCGGCTGGGGGCTCGCCGTTACCTTGCGCGTCGATAATGAAGGTGTTGTGATATTTCCGAATGACTGAAAAAGAATGTTATTGAAAGTTGGGTATGACAAAACTGCCATTATTCCCGAAAGGACAAGAAAAAGAATGTCATTGCGAGCGAAGGAACAGATTTATCCT
>JAFGSU010000054.1 GCA_016934435.1 Candidatus Zhuqueibacterota bacterium
CACCCGCCGGTAATGTGCCCGATCGATCTTTTCCGCCGGCATGTTAAAGCGCGTCGCCAACAGCGATTTATACACATCCCCCAAAATCGGCTCGGAGGTCAGACGCAGCGACCTATCAAAATGATAATAAACCATGCCAATCTTAAGTGGTATCGACCAAAAGGCATTGGGGTAGACATTGGTGTTCACCACCGTGAGGCCCCCGGCCGATTTCTCGATTTCCAGAATATGATCGCTGTTGCCCAGGGCGACAAACTCCGTGTGCGGAAAACGCAAATAAGCCCTCTCTAATCCGCTGCGCAGGCTTTCCGGAAAAAATCTCGATCCCGGCGTCTGCGGCGAACAGCCGCCGAGGCGACTCGCATCCAAGACCGCCAGCACCGCGCTCTGATATTCATTGTTCATGCCGCCCAGCAAAATCTCCGCATGGCCGTCGTCGTCAAAATCGTAAAAATCGAGCAGAGGCAGGTAACCGATATGGACATACTCGCCCTGCAATCGCCCCATACAATCGAGCGCCTGCACCAGACACGGGAAATTGGGATACTGGAAGGCATTGATTATAATCTCTTTCCGACCGTCCCGATCCAGGTCGCGCGGGCGCAGATGATGGATGCGATAATGATCCTTATAAACCTGTCCGCCGATCAGCAGTTCCCGGCCCACTTTGTGCCGCCATTTGATCTTTCCCTTGTGGTCGAACACGAATAACCGCCCGCTCAGCTCGGCGTCATTCTCCTCGCAACCGCCGTATAGCACATCCTGCCGGCCGTCGTCATCAATATCGGCGATGACTACATTCGAGGCGCGCTGCGGATCATAGTTGATTTTGGTCAGCTGCACTTTGAAATCGTGCGACCACAGCCATTTTTGTTCGGCGTTGAAGATGCGCAGTTCGCTGCCCTCGATCTGAAAACCTGCGGGCGCCAGCGCGCGGCTGCCGAGCATGGATTGCCGGATTAAGAAAAAAAGCAACACCGCCAGCAAACTCGGCAAAACGAATCGCAAAACCTCCGCCGGCCTGCGTCTGAAAGCTGCCACGCTGCGACGCCAGGCTGTCAGTCTCCGCCGGTAAACGACATTCCGGTTTTCCAGCGCCTGGCTCAGCGTGGTAACGCCTTCAACGGTTAGTTGTCGGTTCGGATACTGCCGCCGCAGATCGTCGACGATGCGCACGGCGGCGACCAGATTTTCCTCTGGCAGCAGCGCCCGTTTGATGGGGGAGAAAAACGCGGCGGATAATTTATACGTCAGCCCGCTCTCCTCGACCGGCAAAACTCTTCCGTCGCTATTGATGCGGCCGGTGATGGCAGTGGATTGGGCCAGTCGTGCCAGCGGCGCGCGATAATAGCGCTTCAAAATCAAACAGTACGCTAACACGGCAGCGGCCAGACCAATGGAATTGCCGCTGAATTCCGCCTCTTTTTCCGGCAGCGACAGCTGCAGGGAATAATAAGGTGCCAGAAATGAACGATCACGGGGCGCCGAGGCGCGCAGAGCCGCAAGGGCATCCAGCAGCGACCAGTGCAGCGACTTTTCTCCGCCAGGCGCCTGGTTTAAAAGTGATACGCGATCTTCCTCGGCATCGCCCGGCCGTTCTGTGCAGTATCCGTGCAGGAAGCTCAATATTCCAGCCGCATCGGTCCGCCCTTCTTCCACCGTCTCTTCGCGCAGCAGGATATGCACACCACACTCACTACCCTGATCCTGCGAGGCAAACCATTTTTCGACAAGGCGGTTAAGATCAATCGGTATAGAAACATCTCCGAGACCGTCGCGCCAGGCTCTGGCCCGCTCCACTTCCGTCATGCTCATGCCCCGGGCAGAAATCTCATGAACAGTAGATGACGGCCAGCCCAATGCCGCCGTGACCTTGTCCGGTTCGCCGACGTAAAGATAGCTGAGCGCTGCAGCTTCTCTTACTTTCTGCCGGACCTGTATCAGTTCTTCCGCAATCGTCCCATCCGAAGCGCGCGAAACGAATTCCTCGACCACAGCAAGCAGCTGCTCCAGCTGCGCCGGCGACCAGCCCGGATGGAACAAGCCGGCGCAGAGGTTCGGCAGCCAGCTCTCAAACTGCAGGTAGTATGTCTGCAGGGAGGTTTGATCGGGAAAATTTCTTAACGACTTGAAAAAATTTATAAAATAGTGCTGGGTCAATCGGCTTGAGGGGTAGCGCTGCAGCCTTTCGAGCAAGCGCATACTCGCTTTTTCCATCTGAATGGTCGTCCATTTTTCGGAATCTTTAGACACGGTACGTTCGCCCCCGGCTGTCAGAAGATATGGATATTGAGAATACGTTCCAGCGCCTCCAGTTCAAAGATACTGGCGCCGCCCTGCAAAGTCGCGTCAATCGTGCGTTGTCGGTCGGTGAATGCGACAATATGAAGCTGCTTTTGATTGGATGAGTCGGCAAGTTTCTTGATGGTTATTCGGTATTTTTGCTTCAGGTCGGTTTTTTCGATGGTGATGTTGATTTCATCTAATTGGTCGCTTTTCAATAAAAAGCTGTGCGACTGCTCCGGCGTCAGGGTGTCGAAGCGTATAGGCGTCAGGTCAAAGGTGCATTTCGCCGAGCGAATTTCGATGCCGGAACAATGCAGCTCCTCCTGGCGGCCGACTTGCGCCACGCCGCGGTCATCGGTGATCGCCTGCAAATCGGCGGGCAGCAGATGAACCTGTTTATGACCGATTCTGCCGGCATCCTCCGCAAGAAGATGCAGGGAGACCTGCTGATCGCGCCGGTCGCGCATCAGGCGGGCGACGATGCCGCTTTTTTCGTCTGAAAAGCTCTGCACTTCATAACGATTTTCGGCGGTTTTGGCGGCCAGCTGATATTTCCCCTCTTTTTCGCGCAACACCAGCGGTTGCAGCGCCAGAATATCCTCGTCGATTAAGCGTCCGAATTGCCTCAAGCTTTTCTCATCTACATGCTGTTCCGCCAGGCGGAGATCGTTATAAAAGCGATATCGCCTCTGACAGCGTTCGCAATAGAGCAGGTGGTTCCACAGTCCGAAATCATCGGCTACCTCGCCGCAAGCAGCCTGGATGATCCGCGACTCTTCCGGACAGGGATACAGATAATTATTTTTACTCATTTTAGCGCCGAAATTTTAGTTATAGTGACCCCTTAACAGTTGATACCTAATCAAGTAGTTAGATTGGCAAAAACTGCCTTCGTCTGATTATACATCCAAAATGTTCCGGTTCGAATCTCAAGTATTTTCCCCGATATTATCATACACCTTACTATATAGACAGCACAGTCATATTCAGAAAATCTTCTTATACTCCAAACGAATCATCTGTTTCATCTGGAGAATAAGATATTCGAATAGTGTATGAACGGTTCGAAGATATTCTTCCCGGGACAAGTCGCTCCAATATTTTTTCAAATAAATATAATTTTTCTCCGGCTTTTCGCACAACAGGATATCATCCAGCAGATCTGCCAAAGCAAGATGGATATAGGTTGCCTGCTGCGGCGTCAATTTTCCGGTGCGGATATAACCATCCTCCAGCCTATTCCGTAATTCATTCAGGATATCTCTTTTCCGGTCATATAGTTCGATCTGCTCCATGGCCTTGGTTGGAGGAGCGGCCATTTTGTTGTCCTGATTGCGCTGCGCTTGTTTACGAAACTGCTTAATCAGCGTCGTCAGGTGACTTAGGTTAACCTCGATGGGTTGCGTGTACACCTCTGCCAGCGAGGCGAGCAACGACGAGGATAATTGCTTGATCGTATAGCCGGTTCTGAATACAGCAGATAGTCGCGCTTCGAGCTCGAAATAATTGATAGAAACGACGCTTGCTTCCTGTGCACACCCTGCCGGTTGAATGATGAGATATTGACCGGTCAGGTCTTTGCGAATGCTCACGTTTTGTTCGGATTGAAAGGCAAGCACAAGATTGCGCCAGATTTTAGCGCCGACGGGATCGCGCTGGCGGAATAAGATGATAAGATGCTGGCGCACTTTATGGCATACTAGTTTTCGCAGAAAAAAATTAATATCATTATCGTCGTAAGCGGTTTCGAGTATATTTTTAAAGAACCGTTGAATTTGAATAAACCGCCCCTGTCGGTCGCGACGGAATAAATCGGCTATACAGTCTGCGGCCAGCATCTGCCACTCTTCATTTCGATTGGATTCCCGTACTAGACGACCGGTTTTTTCGAGCATCTGCAAAAAGGCAATGGCATGCACCATACATGCTTTGGCGAACGTTTCAGTCTCATTCTTTTCTGCGCGCTGGTGGCAGATTTTCACAACAAGTTCGGCGATGGATTCCGGACGATCCATTTTCTTGGGCGGCACAGCGTATCTCTGCTATTTTTTTGTATGATTACTCTTCGATCGGCAACGACATTTATGGAGAATAAAACTCGGATCATCGGAAAATATACTATATAATATCCGATATGTCAATAAAAGAAAATCTTTTATTTGCCTGTGGCATGGAGGGCTGTCAATGGTTCTCACATTATAGATAGAGAATCATGAACGACAAATGCCAGGGCTAAGATTAGTCTTACAAGGTAATGGCAATATCATCGCGAGTAGGGTGTGGCAGAAATGCCATTATTCACGCAATAGCAAAAAAAAGATGTCACCGCGAGCGGAGCAATCAAGCATCGATTCTCAGATGGATTGTGTTGGAGCGTGGCGGTCTCCGCTGTTATGAGGTGTAGAGTATTGCAGAAATGCCATTATTCCAAAAACGACATAAAAAAGAATGTCATTGCGAGCGAAGGAACAGAAGGATTGTTAATAGTCAAGACCGCGTTGGAGCGAAGCAATCTCCGCCAAAAGGTGACTATCTCTGTCCAATGTCCTTTCAGCGGAGGTCGCCACGCTCCACGGCAGATACCGGATTTTTTCGCATCCATGTTCTCCGCTTCTAATAACAGCGGAGACCGCCACGCTCCAACGCAGTCCATC
>JAFGSU010000542.1 GCA_016934435.1 Candidatus Zhuqueibacterota bacterium
GACCGCGAAGAACCGCTGCCAAATTTCCGGCGGCGTTTCCATCTTCCCCAAGGTGTCATCTACATGGACGGCAACTCCCTCGGCTTGCCGTCGAAAGCGGCAGAGGCATCGCTATTGAAGACGCTGGCGGAATGGAAACGGCTCGGCATCCGCGGCTGGCTCGAAGGCGACCCGCCGTGGTTCTACCTGGCCGAAACACTCGGCGATCTCGCCGCCCCGCTGGTCGGCGCGCAGGCGGATGAAGTAGTGGCCACCGGCACTACCACCGTGAACATCCATGCTCTCATCAGCACGTTTTATCAATCCCAGGGCAAACGGCGGAAAATCCTCGCCGACGCGCTGGATTTTCCCACCGACATCTATGCTCTTAAAGGCCAGCTGGCGCTGCGCGGCATGGATGCCGACGTCTGCCTCGAGCTGGTGCCCGCGGCAGACGGTCGCTTCCTGGACGAACGGGACATCGCCGCGCGCATGACCGACGAGACCGCCCTGGTCTTCCTGCCGTCGGTGCTCTACCGCAGCGGTCAGCTGCTGGATATGCTTTACCTTGTCCACGCGGCTCATCACCAGGGAATTCCAATCGGCTTTGACTGCTCGCATTCGGTAGGTGCCGTGCCGCATTATTTCGACCAGTGGGGCGTGGATTTTGCCGTATGGTGCGGCTATAAATACCTCAACGGCGGCCCCGGATGCTCGGCTTTTCTCTACATCAACCGCAGGCATTTTAACCGCGAACCGCTGTTGGCCGGATGGTTCGGCTGCGTCAAGGATAAACAGTTCGATATGAGCCTCGATTTCGAGCATCAACACAGCGCCGGTGGCTGGCAGATATCCTCTCCGGGCATCCTCGGTTCCTCCACCCTGCTGGGATCATTGGAGATCGTCCGCGAAGCCGGCATGGAGGCTATTCGCCGGAAATCGCTCTCCCTCACCTCCTATCTCATCTACCTGGTGGATGCGCTGCTCTCAGAACCGCCCTATTCATTTCGCATCGGCACGCCGAGGGAGCCGGAACGACGCGGCGGCCATATCGCTCTCGAAAGAAATGAAGAAGCCTGGCGCATCTGCGAAGCCTTGAAGGCGCGCGGCGTGGTGCCCGACTTTCGCCCGCCCGACATCATTCGCATCGCGCCGGTGGCGCTGTATAATACCTATTCGGAGGTGTGGCAGGTGGTGCGGCATTTGCGGGAAATTATCATGAACGAGGAATACGGGCGATTTTCACCAAACAGAAAGGCGATATCGTGATGCTGTGCCGAGCTCGTGCCCGACATCAAAATGATGTTGAAAAGCGGACATTCATTGAGGGTCGCGTCAAAAAACACCTCTCAAGGGCGCCATTGATATTTGTTCAAATCCACGCGGCCTTCCGCATCCACCTCCACATGTTCCATGCGCAGCAATGCCCGCTGCTGCTCAAATCCATTGCCCGGTTTCAGCGAAATACGGCCCTGACTGTTGATCACCCGATGCCAGGGCAAATTTTCCTTCTCGGACGATGAAGACAGAATCCAGAACACCGCCCGCGAGGCGCGCGGATTGCCCGCCATGACGGCGATCTGTCCATAGGTGGCGACCCGGCCGGGCGGGATGGACTTGATAACCTTCTTGATCACATGGGATAAACGATACGGTTTTGCCAGGTCGGAGGGTAAATCATCAGAACCTCCAATTTCAGCACCATGGTCAGCATCATGCACCGGGTTATGCTTCATGTTCGGTCTAATCCAAAAAAATATCCATTCAAATCATTCGACCTGAATTCCTAATCTCTAATCTACAATCCGCAATCCGAAATCTCAACCCTTCAATCCCCAATCCAAAATCCGCAATCCGAAATCTTTCCCCCCCCTCACACATGCAGCTCGATCACATCCCGGTCCTGCAGCACATAATCGCGATTGACGCGCTGGCCCTCAAACTTGCCGTGTCCCCACAACCGGGCGAATTTGAGTTTTTCGGCGAAATCGCGGTGCACCTCGCGGGCAAAATCCACAACCGTGCCGCCTTTGGGCATGATGTAGGGCTGCTGCATATCCGCTTCCTGGCCCGGGCGCTTGGAGTAAACCCGCACGACATCGAGGGAAGCGAATAGTGCAAAGCGCAGGTTTTGCAGATTATCGCCCGTCAGAGCCGAGACGGCCAGGGTGGGAAATTTCTCCGCGTACAGCTCGCGAACCACCCCCCAGTTCTCTTGAGCCTCGGGCAGATCGCTTTTATTGCCGGCCAGCAATATTCGCTTCTCAATCACACTGGCCCATGAATCGGTTTCCGGTCTATAAGCTACCAGTTTTAATTTAGATTCGCTGAGCAGGTTCATGGTTTCTTCAATTTCATCCAGGATGTCAGGATTGGACAAGTCAAAAACGATCAGTACCAAATCGCAAGTGCGAATGATATTGGGCACCCAGAATTCCATATGCTGCCGCGAAATAGGCGGTAAATCCACCAGCTGTATCTGGATGTCTTCGTACATCATCATGGCCGGATGCGGCGCCCGAGTAGTAAAGGGATAGGGCGCCACTTCCAACCGGGTTTGAGTCAGCGCTGCCACCAGCTGCGATTTGCCGCTGTTGGGCGCGCCGGCGAGGGCGACCTGCCCGGCGCCTTCAGGGTCCACCTTGATGCCAAATCCCTTCTTCCTGTCGCCTTTTTGGATTTCCTCGCGCACGGCGGACATGCGTCGTTTGATATCCCCCTGCAGTTTTTCGGTGCCTTTGTGTTTCGGCAGCGTCGCCATCATTTTTTTCAGGGCTTCCAGCTGATCTTGCGGCGTTCTCGCCCGTTTGAAATCTTCTTCGGCGCGAAGGTAATCGGGTGTCAGGTTGGCCGGCATGATAGCGCTCCTCATCGTTAACGTGATCTGGTATCCATAGAATGTTGTCAATTATCTGCCTTCCCGGAAGATGACAGCTTCCGGGAAGGTGATGAATCGCTCAGTTCAGGCCAATACAAGTTATCACGCAAGCCATCTATCTGGATAACCCCAGATTCGCTATTCATCCGCGAACTGATCTGAAAATGTGCCACCCACAGGATCACCTGATTGACCTGCAGCCACCGAATCGGTGGATAAACTCGTTTCGAATTTTCCTATATACTGATCCCCATGTTATAAAATATAAACGCCCATTTGTCCGCCAGTTCCTCGATGGCTTTGGTCAGTGGTTTGCCGCCGCCGTGGCCCGCCTTGACGTCGACGCGGATGAGCACCGGATTGGCGCCGCGATGCTTTTCCTGCAAGGTTGAGATGAATTTGAAGGAATGCGCCGGCACCACGCGATCGTCATGATCGGCGGTAGTCACCAGCGTAGCAGGATATGGTACGCCCTCTTTGATGTTATGCAACGGCGAATAGGCGTAGAGATATTTGAATTGTTCCGGATCATCGCTGCTGCCGTACTCATCTATCCAGCCCCAGCCGCAGGTGAATTTATGAAAGCGCAGCATATCCATCACCCCGACCGCCGGCAGAGCCACCTGAAACAGTTCCGGCCGCTGCGTTATGGCCGCCCCCACCAAGAGTCCGCCGTTGGATGCGCCTTCTATCGCCAGGCGTTCGGGACGGGTATATCTTTCCTTTATGAGATATTCCGCCCCGGCGATGAAATCGTCGAACACATTTTGCTTTTTCTCTAGCATGCCAGCCTGGTGCCACTTTTCTCCGTACTCACCGCCGCCGCGCAAATTGGCCACAGCATATACGCCGCCCTGCTCTAACAGGATGATATTGGAAATGCTGAAATAGGGCGTCATGCTGGCGTTAAAACCGCCGTAAGCGTACAGCTTGGTCGGATTGTTCCCGTTCAGTTTCAGACCTTTTTTGTGCGTGATGAACATGGGGATTTTCGTGCCGTCTTTACTGGGATAGAAAACCTGTTTGGTCTCATAGTCTTCCGGATTAAATTTAGCTTCCGCTCGTTTAAACACCTCCGTCTTACCGTCGGAGATTTCGTACTTGTAAATAGCCGGTGGAAACGTGAATGAACTAAATGTGTAAAATACCACCACATCGTCCTTTTCTCCGGAGAAACCATAGGCCGAACCCATGGTAGGAAGCTCGATCTCACGCTCCAGTCGGCCCCGGGTGTCATACTGATAGACGCGCGAAGATACATCTTTTAAATATTCAGCAAAAATTTTGCCGCCGGCCGTTCCCGCACTTTGCAGCAATTCCGGCTTTTCCGATATGATGTTGGTCCAATGCGCCTCCTCCGGGTTGCGCGGATTGATGAGCACAACCCTGTGATTGGGGGCATCGACGTTGGTCTGCACCAGCAATTGATCATCTAAATTATCGATGACGTAGCTTTTGCTGTTAAAACCGGTAAAGAGGGGGCGGAATCCTTTTTCGCCCAACTTTAAATCGCGATAATACAGTTCGTTATTGTCCGTGCCTTCGGAGACGTAAAGGAGTAAAAAGCGCTCATCGTCGGTTGTTTGGGCGCTGAAATAGCGCAACGGGTGCTTTTTATCGGTAAATACCAATCGATCTTTGGACTGCAGATCGCCCAGTTTGTGATAATAAATTTTCTGGTTTTCATTGACCTGCGACAACTCTTTGCCTCTGGCGGGCGCATCGTAGCGGCTGTAGAAAAATCCGTCATCCTTCCAGGCAGCGCCGGTGAATTTAAGCCATTCCAGCTTGTCGGGTAATTGCCGCCTGGTGGCCACCTCCATGACGTACATCTCCTGCCAATCGGAACCGCTGCGGCGCAGTGAATAGGCGACGTATTTCCGGTCTTTTGAAAAACCCGCCAGATTGATCGCCACGGTGCCGTCCGGCGAAAATGTGTTGGGATCCAGAAACACCTGCGGCTCGCCGTCCAGGCCTTTCTGATAATAGATCACCGACTGGTTCTGCAGACCATCATTTTTGCTGAAAAAATAGTATTGGCCGGCGCGAAAAGGATTGGAATAACGTGGATAATTGAATAACTCGGTGAGGCGATTTTTAATTTTTTCACGAAACGGGATTTGCTCCAGATAGGGCATGGTCACCGCATTCTGCGCCCTAACCCAGGCCGCCGTAGCCGCAGAGGTGTCGTCCTCCAGCCAGCGATACGGATCGGCCACCCGGGTGCCGAAATAATCGTCGACCTGATCAACCTTGACGGTTTCTGGATAAGGTACCGAAATCTTTGCATCCTTTTTGCTGCACATGAACAAAAAAGCAAAAAGCACGGCCACTCCTAGCAGGATACATTGCTTCATATCTGTTCTCCTTTTGAACTGTTAATAATTGATTGCTGTTTTTAAAATCCGGATTCGGTGTTACCCGGCAAATAGAAGCGAAAAGGCGCCACCCACCGGGTTACCGAAATAACCTGCAGACACCAAATCGGTGTCAAAAAAATATATCCAAATATCAATTAAAATTCAATGATAAAATTGTTGTGAATTTGAAAAAAGCTCTGTATTTTCATTTAGCCAAGATGACCTCTACGCAGGGTTAGCAAAGCTAAAAGGTCCTGAAGACCGGAAAATCATCAGAAGATAAGCCGAGGATGTCCAATAATTAGAAAATGATGCATTTGATACGCTGTTCGGATTTCATTCAAATGGTTCTCGAAAGCAATTTAAATTGTATTAAAACAAATTGTTACCCTCACCCTGTCCATCTCCCGAGAGCGGGAGATGGCACTGGCTTTTATAGATTTATTGGACTGTTTGGACATCCTCAATCCGTAGGGCCTTATTCTCAAAGAAACCTATTCGGATTTTTCAAACAAAACTGAGAGGCTACCATGATTGCCTACAAATACACCCAGACTGGATACTGGATCATCGTTCCGCTCATCATAGCGGCAGTGATCTTATTCGCCACAGTTCCATTGGACGACTATACCATGGTCCATTATGCCCTGCTGTTGTTATTTATCATAGTCGGCGTCCTGTTTTACTCGCTGACGACCGAGGTAAAAGCCGGACGGATTTTATGTTATTTCGGCCAGGGCCTGATCAACAAAGAGATTCGCGTGACCGAGATCGCCTCCTGCGAGCCTGTCAAGGTGCCGTGGTACTGGGGCTGGGGTATCCGCTGGACGCCCATCGGCTGGATGTACAACATCTCGCCCACCGGCGGAGTAAAGATCACCTTCACTTCCGGAAAATCATTCGTCATCGGCAGTAATGAACCTGAAGTGTTGTGTGATGCCATTCTGGATGAGATGAAAAAAGTAAAAGGAGCTTGATTAACAGCCCTGCAAATAGTTCATGATGCTGTTGCATCCGTCATCTTGCGCCCCAGCGTCCTCGCGTTCATTTATAAAAAGAAACGTGGGGCATTCGGGATGCGACGCCACCGGCCAATAGTATTCCCATTCCTTGCCCGACTCATCGCGCCAACACAGCTTTAATAACTTTACATTGATCATCCGATTTGAGGCGAATCAGATAGGTGCCGGAAGTTAGATGCGACGCGTTCCAGACCAGGGCATGTTCGCCCGCCTGCAGCCAATCATCCAATAGCATCGCTACCAGGCGACCGCGAATGTCATACACCGAGAGGTTCACCGCACTCGCCTGAGGCAAAGTAAAAACGATGGTTGTGGTCGGATTGAACGGATTGGGATAGTTCTGCC
>JAFGSU010000543.1 GCA_016934435.1 Candidatus Zhuqueibacterota bacterium
ACCACCCAGGTGAGGATTTGCTGAACCGCATCAAATTGCGTGCGGCTTTTGGCGGTGAGTTTTTTCGCCAGTGCAACAATTTCAGGATTCGTTGTCGGCACCTGTTCGCTGTTTCCAAGGTAGGCTTGTTCCGCCGATGGCACCGAAGCGACCGGAAAAGGCGCCTGTGTTTTAATTCGCTGCAGCCCGGTGCTGTTCAGGGCGGTCAGTTGAATGCTGGAAGTAATGGCTCTGTCTGGCCGATTCCAGGTGGCCCGTAATATCTTATTGCCACGACGATCCACATCCTCTTCGCGTTTATTGGGTGGCACGGAAAATTCAATACGAAAAGCCGTTATTTTCTGAACATAAGTTGGCGAGGAAAAACTCTCCGGGATAACATAACTTAAAATGAGTTTATTGGTGCCGCTGACCGGTTCTACTTTTTGCACCATCTGATAATTGATTTGCGATTCCTGGCCGCCATTGATAAGATAGTTCTCGGCCATGAGAATAGAAGCAAAACATATCAGCATGAAAAAAAGGTTGTTCATTATCTTCATATCGGACTCCATTAATTTTTTAAGGCTGATGACAGACACGTCTCTTCAACTCACCAGGTCGATTAAAATTTCAACCTGGATTATCGCACCAAAATGTCAACTTGGTCCCTACAAGCTGCACCGTCGACAAAGCCCTTCTCGTCCTCTATATCCACGGACGAGGAAAGGATAATCTGTTTCACTTGACTCAGACCATAGAAAAAGCATTTGTGTAAATATATATAGAAACGAACGAATAGTCAACAGGAAAACAATAAATTTGAAAATAATACATAAAAAACCGGTCTGCTAAAAATATTTGCAATAAACCAATAATGGACTGTTGTTATTTTAAGCATTTTCACAATTTTGATCAAATTATTGTTAATATTTTCATCATTTATAACCCTATGATAATCTTGTATTTTCTGCACATTTCATTTTTACTGTAAATATATGTTGAAATATTTATCACTTTTTCACCAACGACCTGTCTTTCTTTCTATGATCATTGATTTCGGCTGTCCTTATATATTATTGTAATTATTAATATTAAGTGGCGTAATAAATTATTCGTAAATCATTGATATTTTGGCACTATTTTTGATAGTAAGAAGGTGTTAATAGCAGTACAAAATTGGCTATCATTATTTAATTAAGGAGGTTCATCATGGTATTCGCAATCGTTGCCGCGATGTTTATCATCATCATTGCCATCAGTTATTGGCGAGAAATTGCGGCTAAAAAGGCGGTCGCTCCGGCGACCTCGGCGGAGCTGACCGAAGAGTCCGCTTCCCATTTCTATTTGCACCCCAGTCATACATTTGCCCGTGTGACGGATGACGGATTGGTTGAAGTAGGTATGGACGACTTTGCCAAACATGCTTTCGGCAAAACAGATCAACTGGAGTTGCCGGCGGTAAACCAGAATGTCCAGCAGGGTGATCAGGCATGGCGCGCGACCATTGGCGAGCGCACCGTCACCCAGCGCATTCCCGTGGATGGACAGATCGTCGAAACCAGCGGTTCAGGAGAAAGCTGGATTCTGAAAATTAAACCCAGCAATCTGCAGAAAAATTTAGTCAATCTCATCGATAGCGTATCGGTGGTGAACTGGCTCAAAATGGCACGCATCAAGTTTCTGATGCAGTACTCAGGAACGCTGGTCCCGGCCAAACAGGATGGCGGTGAACTGGTGGAAGGCTTTGCCCGCTATCTTACCGATGAACAGTGGGATCACTTTGTTCGCGAATTTTTTAACAGCGGTAATTAATCTAAACTCGAAGGAAGGAATGGTATGACGGTACTCATCGTGCTCGCTATGGGAATCACATTTCTGTTAATCGACTATGCTATGCAATTACGACAATCAAAAGCTATGACCTATGCTACGGTCCCCGACTCTACTTCCGGATCATTATCCGACTTGTTTCTTCCCGAAGGTGTCTTTGTAATTCCCGGTCACCTTTGGAGCATTTTGTTGCCCAGCGGCAAAGTAAAAATCGGCATTGATCGTTTGGTCTCCAATATGATCGGCACGCCCGATGAAATCATTTTTCCGCAAAAGGGGACAAATGTTAAAAAAGGCGATTATTTCTTAACGGTAAAAAAAGGTAAGCGAACCTTACGCTTTGCTGCTCCTATTGACGGTGTAGTCATGGACGTTAATGAAACATTGTCAAATCAACCGGCAAAGATATCCGCTGCTATTGAGCAGGCCTGGGCCATCTCTTTGCAACCCTCCAATCTTTCGACCAATCTCAGGAATTGGCATCTGGGGGATGAGGCAAAACGATGGCTTTTGCATGAACTCGCACGTATGCGTGATTTCTTTGCGCCGCTGGCTGCTCATCCGGCTCTCGCAGCTACCCTGCAGGATGGTGGTGTCCCGGTCAACGGATTAATGCATCACATGGATGATTCACACCTGCAACGCTTTGAATTGGAATTTCTGACCAATCCAATAGCGGAATCCGGAGATTCGGTGTAATGAAAGCAGCCATATTAACGGATTTGACAAAGTGTATCGGTTGTGAAGCCTGCGTGCTCGCATGCAAGGAGATAAACGACAATCCAAAGCATACCGATACACACATTCTATCCGCACAAACATGGAGTGCGCTCGAACATCGCAAAGGCGTTAATATCAGACGGCATTGTATGCACTGCCTGGAACCTGCATGTGTATCTGCATGTCCGGTTCTGGCTCTGGTCAAAACCGAAAGCGGAGCGGTTGTATATGATGCCGATGCGTGTATGGGGTGCAGATATTGCATGATCGCCTGTCCGTTTGGTATCCCAAAATATGAATGGGATCGAACGGTGCCGCGTGTGCAGAAATGCATCCTGTGTTATGAAAAGGCATTACAAAAGGGAGAGCAACCGGCCTGTACCAAAGCCTGTCCCACGGGTGCAACGATTTTCGGTGATCGCGACGAATTGATCAAGGTCGCCAAACATAGTATTGACGCCGAGCCGGAAAAATATCATCCGCACATATACGGCATCAAGGAGGCCGGCGGGACGAGCGTGTTGTACCTCTCCCCCGTCCCCTTTTCGGAACTCGGATTCGCTCGACTCTCGCAGGATGATCCCTATCCCCGGCTAACCTGGAATGTCCTGTCGAAAATTCCGAACATCGTCGGCACAGGGGGTGTCCTGCTGTTTGGGATCTGGTGGATAATAAACAGGCGAATAACACTGGAGAATCAACACGAAAGCGATGAGGATGAAATTTTATCATCCTGATGCACGGAACGATGAACACAGTCTTCCGGCACTGCGCTCTTAACGGTGACCGGAGCGAACGTTCCCATTATCTCTGAGCGTAACCGGCTATGATACAACCCGGAGAATCGACGGATAGACTTTTGAGGTAAAAATGAACCTACGTTTTGGCAAAATAACAATCTGGCATCTGTTTCTGGTGGCCATCTGGGCCCTGGGCCTGTATGCCGCCTTTAGCCGCTTTTATTACGGATTGGGTGCCACCACTAATCTTTCTGATCCTTTTCCATGGGGCATCTGGATCGGATTTGATATTCTGGTAGGCGTCGGGCTGGCCGCTGGAGGTTTTGTTATTTGCGCCTCGGTGTATATTTTCAATCTGAAAGATTTTAAATCCATCGTGCGCCCCACTATTTTAACCGCTTTTTTAGGTTATCTTCTGGTGATTGGCGCACTCATGTTCGATCTGGGCAAACCGTGGAACGTCTGGCACCCCAT